>JBPCPB010000236.1:0-18884 GCA_050999735.1 Thermomicrobiales bacterium
AATCGGGCCGATGGGTTCCGGCTTCAGGGACATCCGCTACCTCCTGAGATGAGACGTAAATGATGCCCTGAGTATGCCAGAAGACGCCTGCCGACCGCGACCCCGGATTTCGCCAACGGTATCCCCATAGGAGTGTACCGCTTCGAAGCGGAACGGATCATCCCTCTTCCGAGTAGACAGTAGTCAGCGGGCAGTAGACAGAACGGCTCCCTATTCACTGCCTACTGACTACCCTCTACTGCCTACTTGGAAATGACTGCAAAACCTTGACATGAGTCGTATCAAGGTGTATGATCGGTATGTCAACGACTACCTGGCACATCTCTGCCTGTGTAGCAACAGGAGGCACAGGAATACATGCAAGATAAGGGACCACTCTATGTAATTAGCGTCGCGTCGCGGCTGCTCGCGCTCCACCCGCAGACGTTACGCAAGTATGAACGGGCAGGATTCGTCGTGCCATCGCGGACGGACGGGAACTTGCGGCTCTATTCGCCGGAGGACCTCGCGCTGCTCCGGCAGGTGAAGCACCTGGTAGATGAGCGCGGCGTCAACCTCGCGGGCGTGGAACTCGCCCTGACCGTCACACGCCTGGCGGAGCGGTTGCTCGACCGCGCGGAGCACGAAGGCAATACGGCGAAACTGCGCCGTGACATGCAGGAAACGGCGACGCAGATGCTACGAACATTGGGACGAGTCAGTGCTGAGTAACGAGTGCTGAGTGCTGAGTGAATACCGTCCGACTCAGCACTCAGTACTCAGCACTCAGCACTTTGAGCAAGGATAGGAGCGAAACATGTTGAACCGATTTACTGAGAAAGCGCAGGAGGCGACGCTCGCGGCGCAGGAACTGGTGATTGCGAAACAGCAGAGCCAGATGGAGCCGGAGCATCTGCTCGTGGCGCTCCTGGCCCAGGAAGGCGGCATCGTTCCGCAGGTCTTCCTGAAGATGAACGATAATCCGAGCACACTGCTCGCGGAGGCCGAGGCAGAGGTGAACAAATTACCGCGCCTCTCCTCTCCCGGCACAACAAATATCTCTGGTCGGGCGCAGAACGTCCTCGTCCGCGCTTCGGAGGAAGCGGGCAAACTGAAGGATGAGTACGTGAGCACGGAGCATCTGCTGCTCGCGATGCTCGACCCGAAACTGGGCGGCGGCGTGGAGCGGATTTTCCGCGCGCACGGCGTGACGCGGGACAAAGTGCTTGGCGTCCTGAAGGAGATTCGCGGCAATCAGCGCGTCACGGATCAGAACCCGGAAGGGAAGTATCAGGCGCTCGAAAAATACGGGCGCGACCTGACTGAGATCGCCGAGCGCGGCAAACTCGACCCGGTGATTGGCCGCGATGAGGAAATCCGCCGCGTCATTCAAGTCCTTTCGCGCCGGACGAAGAACAACCCGGTGCTGATCGGCGAGCCGGGCGTCGGCAAGACGGCGATCGCCGAAGGACTGGCCCAGCGGATTATCCGGGGCGACGTGCCGGAAGGCTTGAAGGGCAAGCGGATCGTTCAACTGGACATGGGATCGCTCGTCGCGGGGGCGAAGTTCCGGGGCGAGTTCGAGGAGCGGCTCAAGGCTGTCCTTAAAGAGGTGCAGGAGAGCGAGGGGGAGATTATCCTCTTCATTGACGAACTGCACACTGTCGTCGGGGCGGGCGCGGCGGAAGGCGCAATGGACGCGGGTAATATGCTCAAGCCGATGCTCGCGCGCGGCGAACTGCACACGATCGGCGCGACGACGCTGAACGAATACCGCAAGTACATCGAAAAGGATGCGGCATTGGAGCGGCGTTTCCAGCCGATCCTCGTCGAGGAACCGAATGTCGAGGATACGATCTCAATCCTTCGCGGGCTGCGCGAGCGGTACGAGGTGCATCATGGCGTGCGCATCCAGGATGCCGCGCTCGTCGCCGCCGCCGTCCTCTCGCACCGATACATTGCCGATCGTTTCTTGCCGGATAAGGCGATTGACCTCATGGACGAGTCGGCGGCGCGGCTGCGGATGGAGATTGACTCGATGCCCGCCGAACTCGATGAGGTCGAGCGGCGCATCATGCAACTGGAAATTGAGCGCGAGGCGCTGCGTAAAGAGAGCGACCCTGCCTCGAAGGATCGTCTGGCTGTCATCGAACGCGAGATCGCGGACCTCTCCGAGCAGCGGGACAGCCTCAAAGCGCAGTGGACGAGCGAGAAATCGGTCATTACGAAGCAGCGCTCCGTCAAGGAGCAGTTGGAGCAGACGCGGCAGCAGATCGGGGCAGCCGAGCGCGCGGCGGATTATGGCCGGGCAGCGGAACTGAAGTACGGCACGCTAACGCAACTCGAACGCGAGCTGGCGGAGACGCAGCAGAAACTGGCGGAGCAGCAGGCGCACGGTCAGATGCTCGCCGAGGAAGTAACGCCGCAGGACATCGCGGAAGTGATCGCCCGCTGGACGGGCATCCCGGTCTCCAATCTCTTGGAAAGCGAAGTCGCGAAACTAATTCACATGGAGGAGCGGTTGCATCAGCGCGTCGTCGGGCAGGATGAGGCGGTGCAGTCGGTGGCGAACACGATCCGCCGCGCTCGTGCCGGCTTGCAGGACCCAAACCGGCCGCTCGGCTCATTTATTTTCCTCGGCCCGACGGGCGTGGGGAAGACTGAACTCGCCCGCGCGCTGGCGGAATTCCTCTTCGACAGCGATCAGGCGATGATCCGGCTCGACATGAGCGAGTATATGGAGAAGCACACCGTCTCCCGCTTGCTCGGCGCACCCCCCGGCTACGTTGGCTACGACGAGGGCGGTCAACTGACTGAGGCGGTGCGGCGGCGGCCGTATAGCGTCATCCTCTTCGACGAGATCGAGAAAGCGCACCCGGATGTCTTCAATGTCCTCCTGCAACTGCTCGACGACGGGCGGCTCACCGATGGACAGGGCCGGACGGTGGATTTTCGCAACACCGTCGTCATCATGACCTCCAACCTTGGCAGCCAAACGCGCGCGGAGGAGATGCAGGAGCAGATCCGCCAGGGCATGGAAGCCGTCAAGGGGATGCTGCCGGACGAGATGGCGGATCAGTTCAACACGGTCAAGAGCGACGCCGAGGAGCGCGACGAAGACGATGTGCGCCGCGGCTACATGGCGTCGTTGCGCGAGCACTTCCGCCCGGAGTTCCTGAACCGGATTGATGAGATCGTCATCTTCCACCCACTCGACCGCGAGGCATTGCGGAAGATCGTGGACATCCAGATGGCGCAACTGACCAAACGGCTCGCCGATCGCGGTATCGAACTGACGATGACCGATGCGGCGGAGAATTACCTCGCCCTGCGCGGCTACGATCCGGTTTTCGGCGCGCGGCCTCTGAAGCGGACGATCCAGAAACGTGTCCTCGATCCGCTTGCCCTCAAAGTGCTCGAGGGCGCCTTCCGCGACGGCGACCACGTCATTGTGGACCTGAAGCAGGGCGAACTCGTCTTCGCGCACGCGGAGACGCTGACGCCCGCAGACTGATGATGGCGGGAATCCTAACCCCCAACCCCCTTCCCTAAAAGGAAGGGGGAGTGAGCCTTCGTGAGATCCGGGTGTTCTAGAAACGCCTCGGTCGTGCGACGAGTCACCCCTTCCTTTTAGGGAAGGGGCGGGGATTAGGATTCCCCGACGGATGCACACATAAACCCCGATATACGCCACCCGCTGTCGTTGACAGCGGGTGGCGTGTCCGTATACTTACCGGCATCAGTTTCGGGCGGGGAAACGGAAATACCGTGGGACGTGGGACGTGGGATACGACATCCCGCGATGAGGGAAGCGGGGAGGCAATGCGGCTACTGCGACGTGCGGGAATCTCGTTACGCGGACGGATCGTCAGCGTGACGGTCCTCGGTCTGCTCGGTATCAGTCTGATCCTTTCCGCATGCGGGCGAATCCCGGATTCGGAGGCGGCAAAGAGCCGTCTGCCGACGGACACGCCGACGGTGGTTGCCGCCGCGCAAGTCTCCAGCGGTTTCAAATTGGCTGAGACACCGACCGGGAACGCGACTACCGGTCAGAATATTTATGTCCGCAGTTGCCAGGTGTGCCACGGCACCAACGGCGTCGCGAGCGATCCGTCGCAGGCGGCGCTCGTCGGCAACGACGGCGTGATCGTCAAGAAGCAACTGGACACGACGGCGAAGTTCGTCACTGCATTCATGAACAATGACAAGCATGCCAGTTTCAAAGACGACCCGAACCAGAACCTCACTCCGGCACGCCTCGGCAACGTCTACGCCTTTTTGATTGCCCAGATGAGTGGCTAAACGAGTCGGCAGTCGGCGGTCGGCAGTCAGCAGAACGGGACTCGAATCCACTGCCGACGACCGCCCTCCTACTGCCGACTGAGAAGGGATTCCATGCAACGGCGGACGGGGCGGACTCGCACACCGCGAGCCACGCCCGCCACGGAACAGATTGTCGGCCCCGCGATGACCCTGCCAGTCGTTCTCGTGCCGGAGGCGGTCGTCTTACCGCAGATTTCCGCGCCCCTCGTCCTCAACGACGAGCGTGCGGAGGCGGCAGTCGCACGCGCGTTCGAACGGGATCGGCGCATCCTGATCCTCGTTGAGCAGCACGCGCCGGAGCCTTCGACCGAATGGATTGACCGGCTCGTCCTGCGCGATGACGAGCCGGTACCCGACGCGGATGGTGACGCATTCGATGCGGGGCATGGCAGCCCTCGTGCCACCGTCGGCGTGATCGCGGAATTGCTGCAACCGATCCGACGCCACGGTCCGCCCCAGTATCTCGTGCAGGGTCTCTGCCGTGGCGTCGTCGAGAGCGTCGTGCGTGAGCGGCCATATCTCCTCGCGTGGGTTCATGAGCAGACGGACATGGATGTGCGCACCGTCGAGGCGGTGGCGATGATGAGCGCGGTTATCGCCCTTGTCGAGCGGTACATCGCGCTGTTGCCGAACATTCCGGACGAAGTGATGGAGATGGTGCGGTCCATCGAGGAGCCGGGCCGCCTCGCGGACCTGATCGCGTCGTCGCCGGAGTACACGCCCGCACAGCGCCAGCAGATCATCGAGATCGTGGATCCACTCGCCCGATTAACGCGCGTCCATGCGATGCTGGCGGACAAATTGGATGTGCTCGATCTGCGTTCGAAGATCGAGACCGAAGCGCAAGCGAGCATGGATCATTCCCAACGCGAGTATTATCTGCGCGAGGAGTTGCGGGCGATCCGGCGGGAGCTGGGCGAGACGAGCGAGGAGTTTCTCGCGGACGATCTGCGCGAGCGGATCGCCGCAGCGAACATGCCGGATGAGGCGCGCGCCAAGGCCGTCCAACAGGTCGAACGCCTCGAAAACCAGCACCCGCAAAGCCCGGAAGTCGGGCTGCTGCGGACGTATATCGAGTGGCTGCTCACTGTGCCCTGGAGTGTCGAGACCGAAGATAATCTCGACCTGACACATGCCGCCGCGATCCTCGATGAGGATCATTACGGGCTGGAAAAGGTAAAGGATCGCATCCTGGACTTCATCGCCGTGCGCTCTCTCGCTGGTGACAAGATGCGCACGCCGATCCTTTGTTTCGTCGGGCCACCCGGTGTCGGCAAGACGAGTCTCGGTAAGTCCATCGCCCGCGCGCTCGGTCGCAACTACGTGCGCGTCTCGCTCGGCGGTGTCCGGGACGAGGCGGAGATTCGCGGCCATCGTCGCACCTACGTCGGCGCGCTGCCGGGGCGGATCGTCAAGGCGCTCTGCGATGCCGGGAGCCGCAACCCGGTCTTTGTTCTCGATGAGGTGGACAAGATTGGCACGGACATCATTCGGGGCGATCCCGCCTCCGCGATGCTCGAAGTGCTCGACCCGGAGCAGAACAACGCCTTCGCCGACCATTACATGGAAGTGCCGATTGATCTTTCGCGCGTGCTCTTCATCACGACGGCGAACCTGCTCGACCCGATTCCGCCCGCACTGCGCGACCGGATGGAAGTGATCGAAATCTCGGGGTACACCGATGTCGAGAAGACGCAGATCGCGCGCGGCTTCCTCCTGCCGAAGATGCTCGTCAGCCACGGCCTGACGCCGAAACAGCTCAAACTCCCCGATACCGCGCTGCGTCACCTGATTCACGAATATACGCGGGAGGCGGGCGTCCGCAACCTCGAACGTGAACTCGGCACGCTCGGCCGCAAGATCGCGCGTCGCGTCGTCAGTGGCGAGACAGGATCGGTCACGATCAAAGCGGACGCGCTGACAAACTATCTCGGCGTGCCACGCTATGAGTTCGGCGCGGCGGAGGAGCGCGCGGAGATCGGCGTCGCGACCGGCGTCGCCTACACGGAGTTTGGCGGATCGCTCCTGCCGATTGAAGTCGCGCTGGTGCCGGGCAAGGGCGACGTGCGCCTGACCGGCCAACTGGGCGACGTGATGCAGGAATCCGCCCACGCGGCGATGACCTACGCCCGCTCCCGCGTGGCGGCGCTCGGCATTGACCCGACGCTGTTCGAGACGCGCTCCATCCACGTCCACGTACCGGAGGGTGCGGTGCCGAAGGATGGCCCGTCAGCAGGCGTCACGCTCGCCACGGCGCTCATTTCGGCCCTCACTGGCCGCGTGGTGCGGCATGATCTCGTGATGACGGGTGAGATTACGTTGCGTGGCAAGGTGCTGCCGATCGGTGGCCTGAAAGAAAAAATGCTCGCCGCGCACCGGGCGGGCATTAAGACCTTTCTCCTGCCGCGTCGCAACGCGAAAGACCTTGCCGATGTGCCCGTCGAGGTGCGAAACGAGATGGAAATCATCATGGTCGCGCATGTCGAGGAGATTTTGCGGCATGCGCTCTTGCCACACGAATCGCCCGGCCCCGCAGCACCGAAGCCGAAACGGTCGCCGCGACGCGCGACGAACAGCAGCGCTGCCTGGACACCACCGGCGCCATTATCGGGCGCAACCTCGTGAGATTGATTTTCGCCGTCGTGCAGCGCGGCGATCTGCCAGAGTTGTTGAAGGCGCTGACCGGCGCGGGATTCCGCGTCACGGTGATTCGTAGCCGTGGCGGCTTCCTGCGTGTCGGCAGTGTCACGGTGATGATTGGGGTGGATGGCTCGCTTGTCCCGGAAGTCTTCACGATCGTTAAGCGCGTCTGCCGTCATCGCGTTCGCCCCTCTCTGCCGATGTTCCCGGCGATTGAACCGGGAATCATGACGATGCCGTACCCCATCGAAGTCGAGGTCGGCGGCGCGGTCTGCTTCACACTCAAAGTCGCCCGCTTCGTCCGCATTCAGGGCACACCCGCGCGATAATGGCATCACGATGCTTCATCCATCATTGTTTCGTACGGGCGGTTCACGAACCGCCCGTACCTAACCCCTGCGGGCGATGGTGATGATCTCCGGGCTGGTGTCGCTCGGCAGGCGCTCGGTCCAGTCACCGAACTGCTCCTCAATCATCAGGCCGGCGTCGGACAGGAATGCAGACAGCGACGCCGCGTCGAGGAAACGGAGCGCACCGTGGCTCACTTCCGGGCGGTCCCAACCGGGGCTGGTGAACGTGCTGATGCTATAAACGACGCCCCCCACGACCGGCGTCTCCACCCGGTACTCGCACCGCACGACGGCACCGGTGGCATCGGTCACCTCGCCGCTGTAGCGCTCCGGCCAGCGCTTCCACGCGCGGACCAGCGGGTTGCGCGTCTCGAACGCGAAGCGGCCGCCCTCGACGAGGGCCGACCGGATCGCGGCGAGAGCGACGCGTATCTCATCGTCCTCGACGAATTCCTGGAAGGCATGGCCGGTCATGACGACCAGGTCGAACTCCCGATCCCATCTGACCGATGAAAGGTCGCCGTGGACCCACTCGATGTCCGACCGCCGACGCGCCTGGTTGAGCATGCCTTTGGCCGGGTCAAGTCCGCAGAGCCGTCCACGATGACCGGATTCCCGCGCCAAGTGCAACAAGGCGCCCGTCCCGCACCCCACATCGAGCACGGCCCGCGCGGACATCACCAATGGCAGGTAGAAGGCGAAGTCGTCCCGCTGCGTCGGCGGCGGGCAGAACGCATCATACAACGCGGCGAGACGGTCCTCGGTGAACTTATGCTCGATCATACCGCCAGCGCTGAAAGCGGCATCAATTTCTGCCTGCTCTTGAGAATCAGCCATCAGTTCATCGCGGGTGCGTGCTTCATCCATCTTCATCACGCCGTCTCGAACTCGCGTGTTTCCGGCAGCAGGATGGCGAGCGGGATTCCCAGGAGTGGGATGAGGGTCAGCACCTGAATAACGTGCGGCAGGCCGACATGATCCGCGATCAGGCCGACGAGGATCGTGGCGAGCGCGCTGACGGTGTATTCGGCGGTGATCGCCAACCCCGCGCCGGTCGCGCGGTCGTGCGGCATCAGTTCCTGCATCGCGGCGAGCGTGACGGGTGTCGTACAAAGGAGGAGCAATCCGGCGACAAAGAGCGCGATGATTGACGGCACGCCGCGCAGGATGGTGAAAAGGAAGAGCGGCGGTGCGGAGAGCGAGAGCGAAACGAGGATAATCGGCTTCCGCCCAACGTGGTCACTGAGTGTGCCGCCGATGAAGCCGCCGATGACGCCCGCGAAGAAGAAGACCGAGGTCGCAATCCCCGCGTAGACGAGGGGGTCGCCGCGCTTCTTCAGGTATTCCACGATAAACAGCGCGAAGGCATTGAGGACGACGCCGCGCACCATGATGACACTGAGCAGGCGACGCAGCGCCGGGCCTTGCGTGCGTAGCGCGCCGAAGAGATCGCGGCGCGTCCGGGGTGTTGTCCGCAGCCGGATCGGCGCGAGACCGAAGAAGGTCACGATGCCAATCGCGAGCGCCGGGATGAACGCGAGCGCCGTCCCATGCAGCCCGAAGTGATTAATGATGAAGACGACGACAATTGGGCCGATGCTCCGACCTAAATCACCGCCATTCATGAAGATCGACATCCCCAGCCCCGACCGCCTGCCTGCCGACGCGGCGACCGTGGCGATGGCGGGTGCGTGAAACAGCGCGCTCGACAGGCCACTGGCAAGCAGCAGGAGAACGACGACCATCGCGTTCGGCGCGATACCGAGCGAGCAGGTAACGAGCGCGGTGGTGATCGGCGTGATGACGAGGAAGAGGCGAACGCTGGTGCGATCCGCGTAGTAGCCGACGACGGGCTGCGAGAGCGAGAAAAGACGTTGGGCGGGCTGCAAAAATCCGGCGAGAAAGAGGGAGAGCGCGAACTTATCCGTCAGGAGCGGGATGAGCGGCGCGAGGAAGGCGGGGTACATATCGTGGAAGAAGTGCGCCGCCGTGATGAGAAAGATCGTGCGGCGGTTGAATGCCGGTACCGCCGGTCTCGCGGTCGTGGATGCCGATTCGGCAGCGGCTATCGTCACCGCGTCACTGATTGACATGAAAGCAGTTTCCTTCCCCACACGGAACCATTTTTTCGCACGGCAACCGTAGCATGCACATACAGAGATGGCAACACGGGGGCGCTCCTGCATTTTTCAAAGCCCCGCCATTTTTGAGACAAACGACGGTGGGATGGCTCGCCTGGGTGATGCCATGACCTCGTGACACGCTATGGTTACAACTGTTGTCGCAGCACTTTGCCCAATGGTGAGCGTGGCAGGTCGTCCCGGAACTCCCAATACCGGGGCACCTTGTATCCTGCCAGCCGTTCGTGGCAGAAGCGCCGCAATTCCCGCGCACTCGGTGGTTCCCCCCGCGACACAATCACCGCGCGCACAACCTCCCCGCGCACTGCGTCCACCGCTCCTACCACCGCTGCTTCCCGCACGCTCGGATGCTGCTCCAGCACCGCCTCGACCTCCTCCGGCGCGACCTTATGCCCCCCGACATTGATCCGCAGTGCCCGTCGCCCTTCGAGGAAGTAAAAGCCATGCGCATCGCGGTGTGCCAGGTCCCCCGTCCAGAGCCAGCCGTCTCGCAGCGTCCGCGCGGTCGCCGCTGGACTGTCGAGATAGCCATGCATCATGCCGGGAGAGCGGACAATCAGTTCACCGATCGCACCGTCTGCGACGTCCGCGCCCTCCTCATCCACTAACCGGACCGTGACACCGGGATAGGGTCTGCCGATGCTCCCCTCCGGCGCCCCGCCATAGGTGGTACCGAGCAGTGCTCCACCCTCGGTGCACGCGTACTCCTGCACGATAGTCGCGCCGTACCGGCGTTCGGCGGCACGTTGCACCACAGGCGGCAGGGTAGCGGCCACCGTACGGATCACCACGAGGGCAAGTCGTCGCGGCGGGCGGCGCTGCGCTCCCAGCAGGCGCACGACAGCGGGTACCGTGCCGAGGGCTGTCACCCCACGGGCCGCCATCTCTGCCTCCATGCGCTGCGGCTCCGTTGCCTGCGACAGCACAATCGTCCCACCCTGCCACATCCCGTCGCACACGCCGCGGACGGCGAAGAGGGCGGGATAGGGATAATAATGCACGGCCATCGGGCTGGCCCACCAGATCGGTGTCGCACGCAGCCACGTCAAGGTGCGATGCGGCGTCTGGACCAACTTCGGTGTCACGCCCGTCGTGCCGGAGGTCGGCTGGATGATGGCGATGGCCTCGGCATCCCCAGTCGCTGAACGGTGTGCGGCCTCTGCCATCGCGGCTACATCTGGCGTTCCGGGCAGCGCGAGAGGCAGACACGACACGCCGGGATACACAGGGTGTGTCCATCCATCCGCAGTGAGTACGAGCCGCGTGCCGGCACGGGCCAGAAGCGCCGCCTGTTCCACCGTCGCCAGTGTGGGCGAAAGGGAGAGGAAGGTGAGATCAGCGCGACAGCACGCGAAGAAGGCGATAGCGACATCATCGCACGGAGGGACGGTCGTGGCGACGACATCGCCGGGTTGCAAGCCGGTCGCAACCAGCAGAGCCGCACGCCGGTCCACCTCCGCGCGCAACCGCGCGTACGTCCACGATCGATTCTCGAAGATCAATGCGGTATGGTCTGGTCGCCGCGCCGCGTGCTCATCAATCATATACTCAACGCGCGCTGATACCTGCTCTGACATCTCCCTTCCCCTCTCCATACTGGTGCAGCGAGCCAGGTCATCGCCGAGGTGCGTGCCCAACTGCTCGGCGCAAGCCGGAGGCACGCCTCGAGTCCCCGCAGGACGCCCTCCTGCGTCGCCGGCACTGCCTCCCCAACCCAGAGCCACCACCCGAGCCCTCGCGGGACGACCATCCATGGGATGATCGGCTTACCCGCGTGCTGCGCGAACCAGGTCGCGCCGCGCGGGATCGCGACCGCCCGACCGAGCAATGGGTGGAGCGGTACATCATCCCGCAACTCATCCGCGAGGATGACGAGATAGCCGCCTCGCTGGAGCAACTGCAAGCCCCTTCGTCCCGCTTCATGTTGACGAAGGACGTGGAGATGACCCACGTTCTGCCGCGCCAGGCGCATTTGACGCCAGTGGTTCACGAGAGTCGGATCGGTATGCAGGAACTGGTCGGGGTCGGCGGCTTCAGCAGAGATCGCGCCTAAGTATTCCACCATCGTCGTCAGCGCGAGAGTGCCCGCGAACTGCATGGCATGATGCGGCGCGACTAGGATCGCGCCTCCCGGCGGCAACGACCTCGGGCATTGGATGTGTCGGCGCACCCACGCCCGCGTGAAGTGCGCTGTCTGCAGCGAGAGGATGAGGTCGGCTTGTCGCTGGTAGGAGCGCATCCAACGCATCCGCCAGCGGGCGTAGGGACCGGCAGGTAGGCCAAGTGCGTGCAACAGTGCGGCGTCGAGACGACGGCCGTCACCATCCGCGAGCATGCGGCTCGTCGCCAGCAGCGAGGCGGGCAGACGCCAGATCGGGTGCGGAAAGGGACGGAGCAAGGTCTTCAAGAGCGTGTAGTAGCACCAGCGGGCGGCGGGCGGCAGTGAGAAGTGGGGTATCGAGGAGGTGGCGGGGCGATCGCGGCGCCGGATCGGTTTCGGCACGCTGCCGGTCATCACGTCGCGCAGCATCGCTTGCGTACCCGCGACACGCACGGTGACGTGGTGCATCTTCCGATCACGGATATGCGCGGCGAGAGGATACAGGAAGCCATGCCGCCCGTCGCCCTTGCCCGCATCGCGCAGATCCTTGCGATAGATGTCTGCGACGACCGTCGCGAGCAAGGCATCGCCGTCGTAGATCTCAACGCACACGGGCGTATTCGGTCGTCGGCCATCCCACGCCCAGCCAATGACGCACGCTCCGCTCGTTATATCCTGCCATCCCTCAATGGTCTCCCACGGCGTTAGAGGCATCGGCGTGGCGGATATCGGTGGCATCGGTTACATCCCGCGTTCATTGGCGACCTACCCTGCTCCCGGTGGTGCATTCCGCATCGTTAGGGCGAGAAGCGCAGGACGTAGATATTGCTGTCGGTTAGTGCATTAAAGACAATGCGCGTGCCATCGGGCGCGACTTGCCATTCGTCCTGGGCGACGCGGAAGGGCAGGGTGGCACGGTCGGTGAGCGGCGTTGTGCCGAGCGTCGCGGCATCAATGCGGATGAGTTGATCCGCGCCATTGTCCGTCTGGAAGGGAAGTATCAGCAGGCTTTTGCTGTCCGGAGACCAGCGCACCCCACCGACGAGCGGCAACTTCCGTTTCGCGCCGCCATCCGCATTGACGATGAAGAGGCCGTTGTCGTCGGGCGTCGCTTCGAGGGCTGCGAGGTAGACGATCTGCGTACCATCCGGCGAGAGACGGGCGGCGCGCGGCGAGAAGGCGTCTACGATGCGTGTTAGTGTGCCTGTGTTAATGTCGAGGACGTAGATGCCGGGGTTGCCGCCGTCCGTGTCTCGCCCGGTGAACAGGAGCCGCTGCCCATCCGGGAACCACGTCACGTCGGCTGCTCGAACGGTGTTGCCGCGTTGACGGGCACTCGAACCGTCCGCATTAGCGACCCAGACGCGCACGAGCCGGTCCACATTGGAACTTGGCTGCGCGCCGGGTGCGAGTGCGAGCCACGCGACCTGTCGGCCATCGTGCGAGAACCAGACATACGCGGCGTTATTGGCGATGGTTGCCGTGCTCTGCTTGCCGAACTCCTGGATGCGTGTCACATGATTGGCGAAGTCCGGGAAAGCGATTCGGCTGCCGTCGGGAGAGACGGTCGCGGCGGACGGGAAGAAGACGGTCGGTGGCCCGCTCGCGTCCGCCGGGACGGCCCAGGTCGCGGCGAGTGATTGATTCGGCGCGGCGTCCGTGTAGAGGACGCGCGTACTGTCCGGGTGCCAGACGGGGTTTCGACAGCAGCCGCCATTGGTCAGTTGCGTCAGCGTCGGCGCGAACGGCTGCGCGGTGACGGTTGGTGATGGCGCGGCAGTCATGGTTGGGACAGCAGGGGATGCCGGTGTGTCGGTCGCGACGAGTGGCGTCGCGGTTGCCGAATCCTGCGCGGCAGTTTGTGCGCGCGGCGTGACGGGAAGCGGTGACGGTGTAATCGTTCCCGGCGTGCTCGTTGGCTGGACTGGCGGGGGCGAAGAAGGTAGCGCGGTCTGCGTCGTCCCATTGCTGCATGCGACGAGCAGGAGAAGGAGAATGAGTGAGAGGAGACGCGCGCTACGCATACGGCTCCCAGGTGGGATAGTTGACGATGATCCCGCCGCCGAAATGAATATCCGGTTGGTCGCGCAGCGTCGCCCACTGGCGCGGATCGTTGAGGTTCTGCGCGAAATTCGTGCCGCCCGCGCCGACGCCGAGCGTCCATCGGTCCCAGTCCGCCGGAATGAGGTTCATCGGGTTCGTCGTTCCGCTGACGCCGTTGATACGGATTTCCAGATGCAGATGCGGTGCGCGGTCGCAGGTCGAGCTGTACGGATCGCCGGAATGGGCGACGACATCGCCAGCTTTCACCTGCTGTCCGACGCGGACAAGCGTCGTCCGCTCGCGCAGATGCCCGTAGATCGAGACATACCCATTAGCATGCTGAATCGCGAGGTTGTGCGGCGCCGCTCCGTATGGCCCGTCAATACCGAGAATCGTGCCGTCGCCGATGGCGAGCACATTGCGGCCGCAGCGGGTCGCGAAATCAACGCCGAAGTGGATGCCCTGCCCGGCGGCGTAAAGATCGGGCCAGTTGCGCTGCGCCCAAACGGTCGTGCCATATCCCTGCGAGACGAACCACGTATCCGGCCCCGGCGGCTCCGCGAACGGCAGCCGGAACTGCGGCGCGTCCGCTTTCACCTCGACCGGTGCGGAGATAGGCCGCACCGCCTCGCTGACAAAGACCGTTCCCGCGATGATCGCGCTGATGACGAGGAGTTGCGGGATGAATGGGCGACCACCCCACAGAATGGTCCGAACCTTCTGTCGCATAGCCACAGTATACGAAGCGCGACCGTGATGAGCAATGACCCGCAGTGCCACGGAGGCAATATGGATCTATGATTGGCCTGCTTCGAGCGCGTCGCGCACATATTCCGCATGGCCCTGCGGCTTGACGTTGAAGTAGACGGCTTCCACCGTCCCATCACTGCCAACGACGAGCGTGCTCCGCGCGATGCCCATATACGTCTTACCGTACATGCTCTTTTCGACCCAGACGCCATGCGTTTGCGCGGTCGTCGCGCCCTCGTCCGAGAGGAACAGGAATGGCAATGCGTTATTCGCCTGAAAGGTATGCAAGGGCGCAATCGGATCGGGGCTGATGCCGACGACATGATAGCCCAGACGGTCAAAATCGGCCTTCAGATCACGGAAGGCCACTGCTTCAACCGTTCAGCCGTCCGTGTTTGCCTTGGGGAAGTAGAAAAGGATCATTCCCCGGTGATCGCGCACGAGATCGCCGACGGAGTGCGTCGCGCCATCGGTACCGAGCAAATGGAAATCGGGCAACGCTTCACCAACCTGTGGCACGGTGGATGTTGTCTCTGCCAATGAAAACCTCCTGACGAGCAATGAGCAATGAGCAATGAGTGGGGAGGTCATCGTTCAGAGTTTCGTACGTAATACTGCGAACATCGAACTCTGATCTCCTCATTGCTCATTGCTCGTTGCTCATTGCTCACTTCTTGATCGCCTCGGCAAATGCCTGCTCCATCTTGGTTTGCGCCGCCTTCGCGGCGTCTTGGGGTGACTTGTTCGAGACCACGACATCCTGGAGCATCTCGGAGAAGATGCGTTTCTGGCCCGCCGCGCTCATCTGCGTCAGCAAGTCTGGCGTCGCCTGCGCCGGAAGCCAGGTCGGCGTCGCGGTCGCGATGGCCTGGGGGAAGGAGTCGAAGTAGGGCCGATCCTTCCAGAACTTGGCGTTCGCGAGCTCCTTGTAGACCGGATACCAGCGTCCGCCGACCTTTTCATAAACGGCTTCGAGTTTGTCCGGCTGCATGATAGCGCGAATCATCGCCTTGCCCGCGTCCGCCTGCTTACTGGCGGAGAAGATGGACCACGACCAGGTGCCGACGGTGTTCCCGGTCTGACCGGCCTTGCCCATCGGATTCGGCGCCTGCGTCGTGTCGTTTAGCAATTCCTTGTCGTTCTGGTCGAGGTAGGCGAAGATCGAGGCGGGGTTCCAGACGAGCGCCGCCTGGCGCGATTGGTAGGACTTGTTATTGCTGCTGTCATCCCACGATGGCGAGTCCTGTGGGATCAACTTATCCTTCCACCACTTCTGAACACGGGTTAGGGAATAGACTGTGCCGTCGTTGTTGATGGCAGGCTTGCCATCCTTGTCCACGAGTGTGCCGCCATCGGCGCGGAGCAGGAGCGTGATATTGCCGTCGCCGTCCGGTGTGCGACCGAGCGTGAAACCGATGCCGTAGAGTTTCGGCGGGTCATTGACCTTCCGCGCAATCGTGTCCACATCGTCCCATGTCGCGGGGGCTGCCCGCTTGCCGGTCGCCTTTTCCATCAGATCGAGGCGCGCGTACATGACGGAGAGGTCCGACTGCATCGGGATCGAGTAGACCTTGCCGTTCGACTGCACATACGGCAGCAGTTGCTCGTACATCCCGCCGCCGAGGCCCTTGACATCGTTGTAGACATCGGTGAGGTCCACGAGACGGTTCTGCGCGGCGTAATAAATCGTGTTGGTGCCACTGAGCATCACGACATCGGGGATCGCGCCTGTCTCGATCGCCCCCGCGACTTTGGCATCATAGGTCGAGCCATCGAGCGGGACGTACTCGACACTGACGTTGTTCGCCTTCCCCCAATCGGCCATCTGCTGGCCGAGCAGGTTGTCGCCGTCCTTCGTGAAGGAGACGATTCCCCAGACGGTCATTTTGCCGCTGAACGACTTCGCGACCGTCGGCGCGCCAGCCACCGCCGAACCCGTCGTGGCGGGAGCGCTGGTACTCGCTGCCGATGGCGCCTTCGTCGCGGATGCGGACGTGCCCGCAGTCGTCGCCGCCGTGCTCGCGGCGGGTGCGGACGTCCCGGCAGCCGTGGCGGCCGGTTTCGGTGTATCGGTCGCGCTCGATCCGCCGCATGCGGCGAGCACCGTGCCGACCACGGCAGTCGCGGCGGTCGCGGCCGCACCGCGCAAGAGCGCGCGGCGACTTGTCACAGCGCCCGGAAGTGTGTTGAACATCGCCTCATTCCTCCCTGGTCTTACACAACACTCGTATCCGACGAGAGATCAACCACCAAGTCACGAAGAACACTAAGGACACCGAGCGGGGACCTGTCTTTCTCTCTTGGTGTTCTTGGTGTTCCTTGGCGCCTTGGTAGTTTGTCGACCCTCCCTTACCCCTTCACGGCGCCGCCGGACAGCCCGGAGACGACCCACTTCTGCGCGATGATATAGACGAGGATCGGCGGCAGCGATGACAGGATGGACATCGCCATCAGCGCGCCCCATTGGAACACATCGCCATTAATTAGCCCGCCCAGTCCGGCGGGGATCGTTTTTTCTGAGTCTTTCGTCACGAGGAGTAAGGCGAAGAAGAATTCGTTCCAGGAGTTCGTGAAGGCGAAGAGGGCGATCACTGCCAGCGCAGGCAGCGCGAGCGGGATGACGATCTTGACGAGCGATTGCAGCCGCGTCGCGCCATCCACGAGCGCCGCGTCTTCGAGTTCGATCGGGATTGTGTTGAAGTACGAAATCGCCAGCCAGGTGCAGAAGGGCACGGTGAAGATCAGATAGATAACGATCAGCCCCGACGCCCGATTCGTGAGATGCAGTTGCAGCGCGATCTGCGTGATCGGGATAAAGAGCAATGCGCCGGGAACGAGATAGGTGACGATGATCGCCCGCGCCATCAGCGTGCGTCCACGGAAGGTGAGGCGCGTCATCGCGTAGGCCGAGAGCACGCCGATAATCATCGCGATCACGGTCGTGCCGACCGAGACAAAGAGGCTGTTCTTGATGTAGGTGACGAACTTCGTCTTGTGCAGCACCTCGCTGTAATGGACGCCGGTGATGTGCTTCGGCAGCAGCGACGCCTGCTGATAGAGATCGCGATTGGTTTTGATCGAGGTTTCGATGATCCAGACGAAGGGAAAGAGTGTCCAGATCGCGAAGATACCGAGGCCGACGACCATCACGATCGTGCGGACGCCGTGGCGCGTCCACCAGGTAGTGGCGGCGCGCCGTTGGGATTGGGATCGTGCCGGTGCGGCAATCGCCATCTGCGTCTCCCCGCGCTATGCGCGACTCTCGGACGAGAGCATCCGTTTCGTCAAAAAGAAGATCGCCACGATAAAGAGCGGGAAGAACATCACGGAGACGGCGGCTGCCGTACCGAGTTGCCGCGCGCCATCAATGCCGATCTCGTACGCCAGCATCGGGAAGGTCATCGTCGCATTGGCGGGGCCACCACGCGTGAGGATGAAGACGAAATTGATGCTGTTCGCCGTCCAGATCGTCGAAAGCAGGCAGGTGATGATGATGACCGGTTTGAGACTGGGCAACGTGATGGAGACGAAGCGCTGAAACATATTCGCGCCGTCCATCGCCGCCGCCTCGTATTGCTCAGCGGGGATCGCCTGCATCCCGGCGAGCAGCATCATCGTATAGAATGGCGTACCCTGCCAGACGACAACCGCGATCACCGACCAGAGCGCGAGGCGCGGATTGGCGAGGAACTGCGTCAGCGTATCCTTCTGGAAATAATCTATCCGAATGAGGTTGAGCAGGCCGTTCGGCGTGCCGTCGTAGATCCAGCGCCAGGTGAGCGCGGTGATCAGCGTTGGCATCGCCCAGGGGAGGAAGAGGATTGCCCGCATCACCATCCGCCCGCGAAACTTCTCATTGAGCAGCAGGGCCATGCACATGCCGAGCGTGATCTTGACGCAGATCGCCACCGCCGTGTAGACGAACGAGACCCAGACCGACTTGCGGAAGACGCCGCTGTACTCTTTGCCGACGAGCAAATCGCGGTAATTGTTCAGCCCTACCCACGTCGCCGGGCCACCAACGACTTTGTGCTGGAGGCTGAGGACAATCGCCGCGACAAATGGATAGGCGATCAGCCCGACGAGAACGATCGTCAGCGGCAGCAGAAAGAGCCACGCCAGCCGCCAATCGCGCCCAAGCAGCCGTTGGGCGGACGAGCGCGTCGACGCCGTTTCCGCGCGCTTCCCGATTGAGATCGTCGCCATGCGCGTGTACTCCTCCGGTTCGCACGAACCGCAACGCGGATTGATCCCCGTAGTTCAAGAAGGCACCATGTCAGTATCGCATCGCTCTTGTGCATACGATACGCGAGCGACGGCGAATTCGTCAATGTGTGCGGAATGCGGTATCTGTTCAGGGTTGAGGGGGAATGAGGAGGCGGGTTGCTGGGCGCGCTGACGTGTCTGCCGCGTGCTATGGTTGCGAAGCCGGTGTCGGCGTGACGGGAACGGGGCCAACGTGGGAGGGCGGCGTCGGCGCCGGCGTGCTGACGAAGACGACGTTCTTGATGCCCGCGTTGTTGAGCAGGCGCGTGAGGTCGCTGATGGCATTCTCCT
>JBPCPB010000262.1:0-8853 GCA_050999735.1 Thermomicrobiales bacterium
GCCGGATCGGTCGCGAGCAGTTCGACGAAGCGGAGCGCGGCGGTCGTGCTTGCTACTTCGTTCGCGTGGTGCCGCGCGACGATCATATGCGTCGGCTTGATCGCCGCCAGTTTCGTCCGCGAGCGCACCGTCGCGCCATCCGGTTTGACAACCTCAATCGCCGCGATCGTCCGCTCCCGGTACGACCGCCCCAGATCGCGCACCGTCACGCCAGGCAGGCGGTTGACGTACGCCAGCAGGCCGGGCAAATTCGCTCCCGTCACGACCTCGTCCATCGCCACGCCTGTTGACCGCTGTGCAACGGGAACTGGCGTGTATGTCGTCTTCGCGGTGTCGTAGCGGAGGAGGGTCACTTTCGCGCGCGGCGGTTCGCCCGGAGCGACATGGACGAGCGGCACGATCTGCCCCGGTTCATCCCACGGCTCGCCCGTCGTCCGTATCCCAAGTTCGTGGAAGAAATCGAGCGTGTTGAAGTAAATGTCCTCGGCTAGCCCCTCGGCGGGCGATTCGATCTCCTCTCGCACGCCGAGCGCATACTCCGGCTCGCTCACCCAGACCTCGACGCGCAGTTCATCGAAGAAGGGCTGCTTCCTGCCCGCCGCATCGTCCGCCGTGACAAATTCGCGTATCCGCGGCAATGCCTCATCTTGCCATGCATCCCAGAAGCGGTCGAGGTCGGTCGGGATCGCATCATAATAGATAACTCCGCCCGCTAGTCGGATCGAGAGACCACCCATCGCAACATGGACGATGCCCTGCTCCTTGAATCCGGGTAGGAATGGTCGGACATACCACTGGGGCGAGAATGTCCATTCACCGATTATTGTGCCTGCGGCATCGAGCGCGCGGGCGCGATAGATTGCCGCTTGATTGACCGTGCCAAGCCGGATACGTACCCGCTCGAGCGGCAAATCGAGTACGGGTGCAATCAATTCATCCGCAGGCCAGCACTCCTGCAACCAGCGAATCGGCAGATCGCGGCACGGCGTGTCGTCCGGCAAAATCAACGGGCGACAGGTAACTTCGAGCGTGTCCAAGCCAGCGCACTTCTTCGCGGCAGGTGCGACGATCTCCTCCAACCATACCCGCCCCGCATGATGGACGGGCAAGATCATCACTACACTACCAGCGGGAAACAGCGCGGCAAGTTCATCCTGGATCGCCGCACGCTGTTCGGCAGGTTCGCTCACCTGCGCCAGCACATCGCACGGCGTCTTTTCGGACCGCAATGAAAGCAGCCTGTGTGCCGTCTCCATTAGCAGATCGCGCTCTGTTCGCCCTTCCCACTCCCACGACCAGATAGTCTCTTTCGCGGCTTGTGGCTCGGCAAAGGTGGGAAACGCCGCGCGTATCGGCGTCTCTGCGGCGAGGGCGCGAAGCATCTCCGCCGTTTCTGCCTCCGCCTCCGCCGCGATGACGACTGCTGTCCGTCCATCGTCCAGCGGGTGCAGGAACGGCTGCACACCACGTATACCGCCCGGTGCGGCGTCTCTGATCAGCACCGGAATCGCCGCACCGAGGTCAATTGGCGCGCAGAGTGGCACCGTCAACCCCGCCGTCTCGACGCCGAGACGTGCCGCAACGTCCACGAGCGCTTTGCCTATCTCACGGGATATGTCACTGGGAACGACGAACGAAGAGCGTGTATCGTCTGGCAGACGGTCATGGTCCGCATCAATCACGAGGCCGGGAAAACGGTCGGAATCTCCCCGCGCCATGAATAGGTCTTCGAGAATTGGTGCGGAGCCGGGATCGGCGGGGATGGGCTGCGGCGTCGGCTCCGGGTATTGCGCGGCGGTGATCTGCCATTCCGTCACTTCCGGTAACGACGCCTGCGAGAACGCGCGGAGGATCGCCGCCCGCCCCGCTGCATCCCTTCCCCGCACGGTCAACGTTACGCCTTCAAGAGTAACGCGCCCCGTGCCAGCGGCGAGCGATCCATCATCATCCAGGTCGAGAAGCAGTGTCGGGCCGTCCCACGCATCCACGACGAGCGGCGGAGAGAAGCCCGTGACGTGGAGGCCGAGCACCGCCGCAAGGTCGGCCAGCGCGCACCATTCCCACGCCGTCGGCGCGCCGGGTACGACGAAACGGAGCGCGATGTCATCCGCGTAGCCATCATCATTCGTGTCCGCGAGTGCGCCTGTCGTTGTGAAGAGGTCTGTAAGTCGCTCCACAATTATCCCTTCGCTATCGCGCGTACTGCTCCTCCGGAGAGTACACCAAACGCTTTCCCCGCGCTATCCAGGCCGAATCATGCGGTGCCAATTTCGCGGTGAGGCGTGTATGATTGCGCCCGGTGCAGCGCGGCAATGAAGCGAAACGGGAGGAAAGCATGGCAGCGTACCGTCTGGAGCATGTCGGCATCGTGGTTCCACCGGCGAAGCGCGAGGCGACAGTCACCTTCTACGAGTCCGTCTTCGGTTGGCAAGTCGTGCGGGAGATGCCCAATGTCGCCTTTGTTTCCGATGGGAGCGGCGGGCGGATCGAGTTCCTCTTCTACGATAACGGGACGTTGAACCCGCCGAACCATCTCGCCTTCAGCGTTCCGCTCGCGGAGTTCGACGCGCTGATGGAGAAGATCAAAGCGACGGGCGTCACGCATGAACCGCCCGTTGATACGCCCGCCGGTGATCGCCTCTTCTGGTTCTTCGATCCGGCCGGCAGCCGCGCCCAGATCGTTGGCCGCAGCAACCCGATGCCGGAGTAGGAGAACCTCACTCCCCAGCCCCCTCTCCATTGCTGCCAAGCAATGGAGAGGGGGAGTGAGCCTCCGAGAGATCGAGGCGTTCAGGAATACGGCACAAAATTGCGAAAAGTCATCCCTCTCTATTGCTGCCAAGCAATGGAGAGGGGCAGGGGGTGAGGTTTCCCATGCGTGAGGAATCGCTGGTTTTTTTGCGGCAACTGTTGGAGACGCCGGGGCCGTCCGGGTTCGAGGCGCCCGCCGCGCGGGTCTGGCGGGACTATGCCGAGCGGCACGCCGCCGAGGTGCGGACGGACATGAGCGGCAACAGTATCGCCCGCCTCAACGCGGACGCGACCGGGCCGTGCGTGCTGATCGCCGGGCACATTGACCAGATTGGCCTGCTTATCACGCACATCAACGGCGACGGCACGCTCGCCTTCCGCGCCATTGGCGGCTGGGACGATCAGATATTGACCGGGCAGCGCGTCCAGATTATCGCGAAAGGAGGACCGATCTACGGCGTGATTGGTCGCGTCCCGGCGCACTCCCTCAAGGGCGACGCGAAGCATCAGGCGGCGAGCATCGAGAGCCTCTTCATTGACATCGGCGCGGACGACGCGGCGACGACTGCCTCCCGCGTCCGCCCCGGCGATCCAGCCGTGGTGGAGCAGCCGATTCTGATGCTCACGGATGACCGGATCGCGGCACGCGGCCTCGATAATCGGGCGGGCGCATTTGTCGCCATCGAGACACTGCGACTCCTGAAGGAGAGCGACGCGACGTATGCCGATGTCTACGCCGTTGCGACGGTCGCGGAAGAGATCGGCAGCAGTTTTCGTGGCGCCCGCACGGTGACGACCGCGCTCCAGCCCACTATCGCCTTCGCGCTCGATGTGACCTTCGCGACCGACCGGCCCGGCGGCGACGCGCAGGAGTTCGGCGAGCATAAACTCGGCTCCGGCCCCGCGATCGCACGCGGCGGCCTGACGAACCCATCCCTCGCGGAACTGCTGATCGCGACGGCAATTGAGGAGAACATCCCCTACACCATCGAGCCGCTGCCCCGCTCGACCGGCACGGACGCGGACGGCATCGCCGTTGCGGGGACGGGCACGGCGGTCGCCGTCGTCTCCTTCCCGAACCGCTACATGCATTCCCCGAACGAAGTGTGCTCGCTCATGGACCTCGAAGCGAGCGCCCGCCTCCTCGCCGCTACCATCCGCGCCATCACCCCCACCACCGACTTCACCCCACGCTGAGGGAAAATCAAGCACAGAGCGCGCAGAGGACACAGAGAACACGGAGAAGAAGATTTTTGAGCTCTTTTTCTTCTCTGTGCTCTCTGCGCGCTCTGTGTCCTCTGCGCTCAATTCCCCGTTATTCCGACGGGGTTTGGAGGATGGCGCCGTGGGCGGCGGAGTCTACGAGGGCGGCGTAGCGGGCGAAGACGCCGCGGGTGTAGCGCGGCGCGGGCGCGCGCCATCTCTTGCGGCGCTCGGTCAGGACGTCTTCGGAGACGAGGAGATTTAGGACGCCCGCGTCCGCGTCAATGCGGATGCGGTCGCCATCTTCGACGAGGGCAATCGGACCACCGGCGAAGGCTTCGGGCGCGACATGGCCGATCATCAGGCCGCGCGTGCCGCCGGAAAACCGCCCATCGGTGACGAGCGCCACATCCGGCCCCAACCCCTCGCCGACAATCGCGGCAGTGACGCTCAACATCTCGCGCATGCCCGGCCCGCCCTTCGGTCCTTCGTACCGGATGATGACAACGTCACCCGGCGTGACGCGATGATCGAGCACCGCCTGCATGGATTCCTCTTCACTCTCGAAGACGCGCGCCGGCCCCTCGAACTGATGCAGTTCCGTCCCGGCCAGTTTCAGCACCGCACCGTCCGGCGCAAGCGTGCCGCTGAGGATGACGAGTCCGCCGTGCGGCTTGAATGGCGCGTCCACCGTCGAGACGACCTCCTGCCCCGCCGTCTCATGCACGTCCGCCACCGCCTCGGCAAGCGTCGTGCCCATCATCGTCAGTGTGGAACCATCAACGAGACCGGCGTCAAGGAGCCGCTTGATGACGAGCGGGCCACCGCCCGCCTTGTACAAGTCCCAGGCGACGTACTTGCCGCCCGGCTTCAGCGTGGCGATGACCGGCGTGCGCTCGCTGACTGTCTGGTAATCCTCCAAAATGAGCGGGATGCCAACCTCATCGCCCATCGCCGTGAAGTGGAGGACGGCGTTCGTCGAGCCGCCCGTCGCCGCGACGATCGCGATGGCGTTCAGGAACGATGCGCGCGTCAGGACATCCTTCGGCGTCCGCCCCGCTTTGAGAATGTCCATCACGAGCGCGCCCGCCTGCTTCGTCGCTTCTTTCTTCTCATCCATGATCGCGGGGATGCTGTTGTATCCCATCGGCGAGAGCCCGAGCGTCTCCAGCGCGAGCGACATCGTGTTCGCCGTGAACTGGCCGCCGCACGCGCCGGGACCGGGGATCGCGTGGCACTCGATGTCGTACAATTCCTGATCGTCAATCCGGCCCGCCGCGTGCGCGCCGACCGCCTCGAAGACATCCACAATTGTCAGGTCCTTGCCGCCCCAATGGCCGGGCGCGACCGAGCCGCCATAGAGGACGAGACCGGGTAGGCCGATGCGCAGGAGGCCAATCGCCCCGCCGGAGATTGTTTTGTCGCAGGCGACGAGGACGATCATCGCGTCGAACTGGTACCCCTCCGCCGCCAGTTCGATGGAGTCCGCGATCACCTCGCGGCTCACCAGCGACGCCTTCATCGCCTGCGTGCCCATGCCAATCGCGTCATTGACGGCGACGACGCCGAACTCCATCGGCACGCCGCCCGCCGCGCGCACGCCCTCCTTGACCCACTCCGCTAACTCGCGCAGATGGTAATTGCAGGGCATCGCCTCCGTCCACGTATTGGCGATGCCGATGAACGGCTTCGTGAAATCGTCGTCCGTCAGCCCGACCGCGCGCCACATCGCCCGCGCCGCCGCCTGCTTGTCCCCACCCTTGATTAAATCGCTACGCATCCCACTCCCCTATCACTTCCCAATCAATCGAACAATCATGCGAACACGTTGAAATGATGTTCCTCCAGCAACCGCGTCACCGTCTCACGCTCCGGCACATCATCGAGATCGAGGCCGCGATGAACATTCCAGAACTCGACACCGATTGGTACACCGTCCGCCCCATAATCAACACTGCACGACCGATTGAGGTCCGTCGTCATGTGATCGAACGGAACCTCCTCATGGAGATAGATGTAGAGTGCATCGGCTTCAACATCATATTCAAGTCTCGGCATCGGTATCACCCTTCTTAGTCGAGGTAGACAGTTATCACAAATGGCGGTTGCGAACCTGCACGAATCACGACCGCAACAGCGATTCCGCGCACGACACCGCGATAGATCGGATTGCCATCCTTGTCACGGCTTGGCTTTTGCTTCCGGCGCATGATCTCTTCAAGATCGGACTCGCCAAGATCACGGATCATGAGGCGATATCGTACGTGACCGGAAAGGATCAGACGCATCACCGTCTCCATAAGTGTATCACCGAGCAATCGAACGCCGGAGACTATAGCAGATAGACGGATGCGCCGACCGCGATGGTCGCGGGTGTGCCGCGATAGGTCGCGTAGAAACCGCGCGTGCCATCGCGCAGAAAGTTCAGCGCGTCCGTGACGGCGCGGTCGGAGGGCGCGTCACGCGGATAGCGGAGGGCGTAGCGGCTGAACTCGACGCAGGGTTCCGCGATGATGACCTGTTCGAGATCAATCATCGCGCCATCGCTTGTCTCGATGCGGATACCCGACGCGACATCCGCTGCCGTAAACATTCGTTCCGTCGCGACGAGGATATTTTCGCCCGCGATGCCGTCCGCGAGGTGATCGCCGAACCGCGCGCGCATCGCACCATAATGCGACGTGAAGCCGACCGAAATACCATTGCCGCCCACTCGATTCTTCGAGGCGAGATGGATTGTGTTATGCACATCGAGCATCGTGTCGCCCGTCGCTGTCCGGCCTACCACGCCGTTCTCGTTCAGCGTCAGCACTGGCACGACGCGAATCGGCGCGGGATCGTACCACCGGCGCGGCGACTCACCCACCTTCAGGCTCGACTCCTGTATCTGTAACCGCGCGATCTGCCCGATTAATTCCATAGGGGTTACGCAGCTCACCAGAGAAATCCGGTGGTAGCAGGCTTTCCATCCTGCCGTTCCCGCGCTGAGAGGCAGGCTGGAAAGCCTGCTACCACCATGAAAAGCGTATCCAACTACGTACCTCCTCCTTACAGAACTTCAACGTCTCCGAATACCTCGGGGTTGGCGATGCCGCGCATGAAGGCGAGGTATTCCTCTCTGGTCATGGGCGCGTCGTAGTTCGCCGCGATTGCCGTGCCCGTCGCGCCATCGTCCCAGAGGAGGTCGAGCGCGGTTTCGGCCATCAGGATGCCGTTCCAGAGGTAGGAAATCTATTTGTCCGCGATCGCGTAATCGTTGCCGTGGAAGGTGCCAGTGCTGCCGTTCATGCTCGGCTGAATGACGGGCATGATGTGGGCGAGATCGCCCATGTCCGTGCTGCCCGCCATGTGGCGCTCCTCGTTGACATCCCGCTCGCTGAAGTGGCGGAGGACATTCGCCTTGAAGAGCGCGTTCAGGGCAGGATCGTTGGTCTGCGGCAGGTAGCCGGGCACGGTCGTGATCTCTACCTGCGCGCCGACGGCGATCGCACCCGCCTTCAGCGCCCGGTCCACCTTCTGCGCCGCCCGCAAAACCGCCTCCATCGAATGGCCGCGCACATACGTCTCCATCCGCACATCGGAAGGCACGACATTCACGAGATCGCCGCCGTGCGTGATGATCGGGTGCACGCGCACATTATCGTCGTCCGCGAAGGTTTCCCGATTGACATGGATAGACAGCAGGCCGACCATCGCGGCGTTGAGAGCGTTGACACCCCGTTCCGGTGCGGCGCCGGCATGCGCGGGGTGGCCCGTGTACCGAATCAATTTGCCGATAAAGCCGTTGCTCGTTCCGGTGATCGTGAATTTGGCGGGGGAGCGGTCCTGCGATCCGCTATGCATCATGATCGCGATGTCCACATCATCGAACTCGCCGCGTGCGACCAACTCGCTCTTGCCGCCGAGAAATTCGATTTTCCCTTCCTGCTTGAGGCGGGAACGGTAGTCAATCTCCACATACTCCTCGGCAGGAACAGCGAGGAAGACGAGTTTGCCGGAGAGGTGGTCAATCGCGCCGCTCTCGACGATCCCCGTCGCGGCGGCGAGCATCCCGGCGATCTGGCAGTTATGGCCGCAGCAGTGCGCCGCGCCGGTAGCGGGGTTGGCGTCCGGGTGATCGAAGACGATGATGCTGTCCAGTTCGCCCATGATGCACACCGAAGGGCCGGGCCGCCCCGTATCGAGCACCGCCTTGACGCCGGTGATGCCGAGGTTCGTGCGATACGAGAGGCCAAGCCGGTCGAAGTAGGCGGCGGCGCGCTCCGCCGTATGAACCTCCTTGAAACCGAGTTCGGGGTCCGCGTAGATCGCGTCGCCGACGGCGTAGATGGCGTCCCGGTGCGCCTGAATGGCGGCGGTGACACGCTCCTTCACGTCGTCGAGCGTCGCATTGTCCATTACTGTCTCTCGCGTCACTGTCATCGCGGTTCTCCTTCTATCGGCAACGACATGAACATGCGTGCTGTACAGGTGTACATATTCTCGCATGGGATGATGGGAAGCAGCAATCGCGCACGCCGTCCGAAACATGCGCCGTGTCGGTGTTCCCTCTGTGAACCTTTTCGCGTGGTCGCGCTACTCAAAAGATGGAGGGCAGCGCGACGTGGAATCTATCGCGGTAGTGGTACGGGAGATCACCAGCGTGCATGAAGAGCCGGCTGACGCCGGAGGGGAGTTGATTGCGCGGATCGCCGCCGGCGATCGCGATGCGCTGACCGCGTTGTATCACCGCGAGCGACAACCGCTGTTCGCCTACCTCCTGCATCTCACCGGGGATGTCGGGATCGCCGAGGAAGTCTTGCAGGATACGTTTGTCGCGGTCTGGAAGAGCGCGGGCAGTTTCGCGGGCCGGTCGGGCGCGCGGACATGGCTGATCGGCATCGCGCGCAGGCAGGCGCA
>JBPCPB010000271.1:0-5706 GCA_050999735.1 Thermomicrobiales bacterium
GGCACCCGTGACGCCAGCCTCCAGGAGCTGCGTCTCCGTCAAGCCGGCGTACGACCCCTTGAACGCCATCCACGCCGTGTCAAGCCGTGTGAGCAGCTGCTCGACCCGATCGTCGCGTCTGCGCATCTGCCCCTCCTGCTCATTCACCACGCTGCCTCCTTTGTCGCGGGCACGATCAGGCAGTCCACCACGCATGCACCGTCGCCGCGATCGAAGACGAGGAGCGGATTGATGTCGATTGCTTGGACGAAATCGCCGAGGTCGAGACAGAGTCGCGAGAACTTCCCGAGAATATCCGCGACGGCGTCCGTGTCCGCCGGGGCCACGCCCCGCGCGCCACTCCCGTCGAGAATCGCCGCGCCACGCAGGCGAGCGAGCATCGCGCGGCTGTCGTTTTCGGTCAGTGGCGGCACGCCGAGCGCGATATCCTTCAGCACCTCGACGAAGATGCCGCCCAGCCCAACTGCGACGGCTGGGCCGTATGCCGGATCCTGCGTCATGCCGACGATCATCTCACGCCCGCCGGAGACCATCTCCTGGACGAGCACGCCCGTGATCTCCGCCTCGGGCTTATACCGCCGCGCGCTCGCGATGATCGTACTGAATCCCGCGCGAACCGCGCCATCGTCCGTGAGGTTGAGCAGGACGCCACCTGCTTCGGTCTTGTGGGCGATGTTGGGGGCCTCGATTTTTAACACGACCGGGTAGCCGATCGCGCGTGCCGCCGCGACCGCCCCATCCGCCGTCGTCGCGAGCGACTCGCGGGTCACGGGGATGCCGTAGAGGGCGAGCACCTCCTTGGCCGCGCGTTCGACGAGCGGCATGCCACCCGCCGCCACAACGAGCGCCCGTGCCTGCTCCGTGACGGCGCTCTCTGCTCCCACCGCCCCCCCGCCCGTCGGACGCATCCGCTGAAACTCCGCGTATTGGATGAGTGAGCGCACCGCGCGCAGTCCGTTATCCGCGCCCTGGAGGAAGGGGATGCCGCCCCATTGCATCACCGGCTCGACCGGGTTCTTGTCGTACCGCCGGCCTTCCCGGACCCGCCCGGTGACGAGCGACATGATGAGGAAGAGTTTGTCGGGATAGCGGCCCGGCATCGCGCGGAGGATTTCACCGACCGGCGTCGCGAGGTCGAAGCGCTCAGGAACCGGCTGGCCGTAGAGCACGATATCAATGTCGGGATCTTCAGCCATCGCGATAAACGCACCTTCGGTGATTTCCGGTTGGGACGCCGCTTGCCCGGTGACATCGAGGGGGTTACCGATCGTGCCGAAGTCCGGGATCACGGCCTGCAATTTTTCCACCTTCTTCAGCGCGGGTTGCGGCATCGCGACCCCGAGCGCATTGCCGAGGTCCGACACCAGGCCGCAGGCCCCGCCCGAGGAGAAGATCGCACCGACACCACTCCCCTGCGGCAGCCGCTTCGCGTGGAAAACCGCCAGCGTCTCATTCATCTCGTCCAGGGTATCAACGCGGACGACGCCGTACTGCCGCATGATCGCGTCCGCGATGGCGTCCGAGCCGACGAGCGAGCCGGTATGTGCCTGCGCTGCCCGCTGCCCGCCCTCGGAGCGGCCGATCTTGAGGACGACGATTGGCTTCTGCCGCTCCGCTGCCATCGCGGCGACGCGCAGGAACTTCTGCGGGTCGCGGAACTGCTCGATGAAGCAGCCGATCACGCGTGTCTCGTCGTCCTCCACGTAATACCGGATGAAATCCGTTGCATCGAGGTCCGCTTCGTTGCCCGTCGTCACGATGTAGGTAAAGCCGAACCCGCGCTCGCTTGTCGGCGTGACGACGCAGTACGCGAGCAGCCCGCTCTGGAAGACGAGGCCGATTGGCCCGCGCGGGACCGTATCGTACGGCCCCCAGATCGCGATCATCTTCACGGGCGTGCTGATGATGCCGAGGCAGTTCGGCCCGACGACGCGGATGCCGGTGCGTCGCGCGAAGGCACGAATTGCTTCTTGTCGCTGGTGCGCCTCGCCATCGCGCTGCTCGCCAAAACCGCTGGTGATGATGTTGACCGACGCGACACCGGCGCGTTCCGCCTGGCCCAATACCTCGAGGACGAGATGGCTTGGTACCACCACGATCGCTGTGTCCACGCCGCCGGGGATCGCGTCGAGCGTCGGGTAGCACGGTGCGCCGAGCACTTCCGTGTGGCGGGGCGTGACGCCGAAGATCTCGCCCTGATAGCCGCCGTCGATGATCTCGCGCTGGATATTATACGCGAACCCCTGGCGCGGCGTTGCCCCGACGATCGCGAGCCGCTTCGGATGGAACAACGCCTCCATCGCCCGCGTGAACGCCGCTTGCTCGCCTGCCGCGCTCATCGTCCGCTCTGTCCGGCCGCTGCGTCGACCTTTGTGGTCGCCGCAATCCGATCTTGCCGCACGTCCTTCGGCAGCCCGAGCACGCGCTCGCCGAGGATGTTCTTTTGGATCTCCACCGAACCGCCGTAGATCGTCCCGGCGCGCGACCAGAGGAAGGCGTATGCCCAACTCCCCGGCTCACCGAATTGCGTGCCTGCCTCGAGCGCGACCACTTCCGGCACGCCGCCGATCTGCTGCCCATACGGCCCAAGGATCTCCTGGAAAAGTTCCTGGACGTGTTTATCGAGTTCGGCGGCGTGTAGTTTGGCGATGGATGCTTCTGGCCCCGGCCGCAGCCCTTTCTCTGCGCGGCTGAGGAGCCGGAGCGCGGCATAGCGCAGCACTTCGATCTCGGCGTAGATCTCGCCAAGTTTCTGGCGGACGATCGGGTCCTCAATCGCGGGCTTGCCGCTGCGCTTCAGCGACTGGCAGACCGCGATCATCCGCTCGAACATTTTCTGCAGGCGGGCGACATGGCCGAGCGTGCTACTGCTCCGCTCGTAGGAGAGCGTCGTCTGGGCGATCCGCCAGCCCGTGTTCATCTCGCCGACGAGGTTATCCGCAGCGACGCGGACATTCGTGAAGAAGACTTCGCAAAACTCCTGGTTGCCGCTGATCTGCTTGAGCCGCCGCACCTCGATACCGGGCTGATGCATGTCCACCATGAGGCAGGAGATGCCCTGATGCTTCGGCGCGTTGCGGTCGGTGCGCGCGAGCAGGATGCCCCAGTCGGCATGATAGGCGTCGCTCGTCCAGATCTTCTGCCCATTGATGACGAACACGTCGCCGTCCCGGTCGGCGCGGCATTGGAGGCTCGCGAGGTCCGATCCGGAGTTCGGCTCGGAGTACAACTGGCACCAAATCTCCTCGCCCCTCAGCAGCCTTGCGACATGATTGCGCTTTTGCTGCTCGGTGCCGTGGTGGATGAGCGTCGCCACGTAGATATCGATGCCCAAGCCGTCCAACCCGACCGGAGCATTCGCGCGCGCCATCTCCTCCGCGACGATTGCCTGCTCCATTGGCCGCGCCGGATGACCGCCGTACTCCTCCGGCCACCCCGTGCCACGGTAGCCCGCGTCGTACAGCCGCCGATGCCATTGCTGCTTCTCCGCCAGCGTTTCGAGTTTCGCGCGCGGCACGTTGGCTTCCAGCCAGTGGCGTACTTGCTGACGGAAGGCGATATCCGCCTCCGTGTACGTGAGATCCACGGTAATCACCCCCTCGTCCGCCCGAATCGCGTGGCCCATACCGACGACACGCCCCACGAACGATCCCCGAAAACGCGAACACCCTCGGAGCCCGCGGCACGGTCGGTCCCACGGTGCCAGGGTTATCGGCGAGCTGCGGAAAAGGCTGAGACAAGCGTGGACATGGCCCCGCCATCTCCGCGAGCCTGCCAACGACGGCCGCAGCGGTACCATTGTCGCATATGCCGTATGCAGAGCCCGTGAGTAAAGCGGCGAGCGTGCGCTATCCTGCGCGACAAGCGCAAGAATTCATCTCCCGCCGATGAAGCGCCATATGATCCCGGCGGGAGTTGCTCGAACGGGGAGGGCGCGGGGAGTGAACTAAGCCGGTATGTTAGGGTGTCGGGGAAGGGGGCTGCCCGTGCAAGACGGCGAATGGGGGGCAGACCGAAGAAGCTGGAGACACCAGCGAAGGTGGCGATGGCACGCCCGCTCGCCGCCGATGGAGCGGGGATAGCGGACACCCGGTTCGCGGCCAGAAAGACCGTCTCGACCACCACGTCGTGCGCCCAGCCATCGCCGAAGTCGTACGCGGAGTGGAAGCGGCCCGTGACGCCAGAAACAAGCTGACCGAGACGGACGCGACGCTCCGCCGTGCCCGTGGACCAAGTCAAACCGGCGTAGCGAGCAATGAGCAATAAAGAGCGGTCTAAATCAAGAAGTCATGGAGATGTCGGTGACGAATAAGGAGCAGATTCTCATCACGTTGCACCGAATCAACGATCCAACCTGCGATGATTGCCTTGCGAGTGAGGCGAACCGCCATAGGCGTCAAATTGCCAACGCAACATGCCGTGATCTCGCAAGCGAAGGGCTTATCCGTAGACAGCAGGGCTTCTGCACGCTCTGTGGGAAGAAGAAAATTGTCGATTGGCGTCTCATTGACCCTATACTTGACAATCAACCATTGTGGGTACGTGCAGAAGCCAGCAAGAAATGGTTCTCCGAGAACAATGTTCGAGCCTCTCTCGCCACTTGGCTACTCGATCACGGGTATGCCATTTGGAGTTGACCCGGTTTGGTGGGATAGTCGAGCAAACCGTGGCGGATCGTGCCGCTCTCCCACGGCCGGTCACGCTCTGGGAGACGGCGGTGAGCGCAGCGCGTCCAAGACCGCCTGCATCGCTCGCTGCTCCCGGCGAATGAGCGCCCCCATCTCGAGACAGACGATGGAGAGTTCCCGGCAGAGCAGCTGCCGCTCCTGGAGGTCGAGCCGCTCGCGATGCAGGGGACACAACTCCCGCAACACCTCATCAAACCGCTCTTTCAGGAACGCGGCGTGCAGATAGGTCTGCTCGATGTGTCCACGCGCGTCCGACTGCACGTACCCTCCTCCGTCCGCGAACCGGCTATTCCGGCGGGGCACCGCATCTTTGGTGCCAAACCGCCCGCACCCAATCTTGTGCTGACATACAAAGTATTCATGGTATAACCGTATCGCAAAGTCGGCACACTGGGCAGGCACACGAGGGGTGGCGAAGTGGCAGGAGCGATCACGGCACGCTTCTTCGCAAAGGTCTGCGCTGTCACCGGCGTGGACACCACCACGGCCGTCCATTGCCAGTCGGATATTGCCCGGCCGCTTGGAATCACTGATGAGGAAACGTGGGACGCGGTAGACGACTTGCTGGCGGCGGGACTGCTCGAACCGGCGCTGCTGAGTGGGGTCCACGTCCGGCTCACCGCAACAGGGGGGCAACGGTGTATCGAGTATCAGCGCCGTGGCGTTGATTGACGACGACGCGACGCACCCATCCGTCGGCGTCTCGCTGCCACTGCCGCGCGCACGCGTCGCCTGCGTGCGCGTCTCTCGTTCCACGGGTGTCGGTTTCTCTCTTCGCGTCGCGGCTCTGCCGTCATCGTGCGTGCGTGTACGCACATCATTTGCCTTGTGCGAGCTTGGCGCGTCGTAGGGGCTCGATGGCACACGGCGAACGGTCAATCTGGGGTCTTTCTGTTGCTGTCCAGTGATTCTGTCACCCTAATTGTTCCGTGATTTTGTCACCCCGCTGTCGGAAGCCGCGCTTCCACGGATGATTTGCTCCCGGTTTCGCTCCGTCAACCGTCGCGGTCGCACGCTC
>JBPCPB010000281.1:0-15549 GCA_050999735.1 Thermomicrobiales bacterium
TGCGCCTGCCCCCGGAGCGCGAGCGTCTTGGTGATCGCGGCGGTCAGGGTCGTCTTGCCATGATCGACATGGCCGATCGTCCCGACGTTGACATGCGGCTTCGTCCGCTCAAACTTCGCTTTACCCACTGCTGGTGCCTCCTGCGTCTGTTACGCATCTGTTGCTTGCCGGAGCGCGCCGTCGCGTTGCGCCTCCGTTAGGACACGTTCTTTGTGTATGCGGATTCGCCGCACGACAAACAAAATGCTGCCACCAACGGCAGCACAGGGCATTGTACATGCTTTCGGGCAGCAGTGCAAGGCTATTTTGGGCGGTTCGCGCGCTGCTCCGACGAAGCATCGAGCAGCGCGAGCACATCGGCGGGCGTTTCGGCGATAGCGTCCGCCAGCGGTTCGAGCGTTGCGTGGTCGTACGGGCCCCACGCGGCGCCGATGCCAGTCATTCCGGCGGCGCGGGCGGCGACCATGTCGTGCGTGCTGTCGCCAATGTACCAACATATAGCAGGCGGCACATCGAGCATCGCAGCGGCGTGCAGGAGCGGATCGGGATGCGGCTTGTGCCGCGCAGTGTCGTCTTCCACAACAACGACGGCCATCTCGCGGTCGAGCAGGAACCGCGCAAACGACGGTGCGGCGGAGAGGCGCGCCTTCGAGGTGACGATCCCCATCGGGGTGCCGCGCGTGCGGATCGCCGCCAGCATCTCAACGATGCCGGGATAGACGGTCACGAAGGCATCGTGGTTGGCGAGCGTGAACGCGCGGTGTGTCGCTACTAATTCCGTACTCCGCCCCGGCATGATGCGCTCGTATTCTGCCCAGAGTGAGCGGCCAATCCCGTCAATAATCTCTTCGCGCGGCAAGGGCCTACCGCAATGCATCTCCGTTGCGTGCTGGAATGATTGGACGATCAGTTCGATGCTGTCAATCAGCGTCCCATCGAGGTCGAAGAGGATACAGTCGGCAGTCGGCAGTCGGCAGTCGGCAGAAGGAGAACGGCGTCCCAATGCCTGCTCCTCTTCCTCATTGCTTCCTACCGCTTGCTGGTCACTGCCGACTGCCGACTGCCGACTGCTCACTCCAGGAAATCCTTGAGGGACTTGGAGCGGGAGGGGTGGCGGAGTTTGCGGAGCGCCTTCGCCTCGATCTGGCGGATGCGCTCGCGGGTGACACCGAACTCCTTGCCGACTTCCTCCAGGGTGCGGCTGTTGCCGTCGTCCAGCCCGAAGCGGCGGACGAGCACCTGCCGCTCGCGGTCGGTGAGGTTGCCAAGCACCTTTTCCACCTGCTCGCGGAGCAAGCCGCTCGTCGCGCCATCCTCCGGCGCGATGGCGAAGGTATCGGGGACGAAATCGCCGAGGTGGCTGTCTTCCTCCTCGCCGATCGGCATCTCGAGGGAGACGGGTTCCTGCGAAATCTTGATAATCTCGCGCACGCGCTCCGCCGGGAGGCCCATCACCGCCGCGATCTCCTCGGAGGTCGCCTCGCGCTCCATCTCCTGCGCCAACTGGCGGGAGACGCGGATCAGGCGATTGATTGTCTCCACCATGTGGACGGGGATGCGGATCGTGCGCGCCTGATCGGCGATGGCGCGCGTGATCGCCTGGCGAATCCACCACGTCGCGTAGGTGCTGAACTTGAACCCCTTGAGGTACTGGAACTTCTCCACGGCGCGAATCAGTCCCATGTTCCCTTCCTGCACCAAATCAAGGAGGGTCATGCCGCGCCCGACGTACTTCTTCGCCACGCTGACAACGAGCCGCAGATTCGCCTCCACGAGCCGCCGCCGCGCCTCGTCGCAATCCGTCTTAATGGTGGCCCAATGCGCGGCGAGCGCGTCGTGGCGCGCGTCCCACTGGACGCCCGCGTGATCGAGGCGCATATCGCGTGGGATGATCTCGAAGTGCGTCAGGAGAGGCTTCGCGACCCGCTGCCAGCGTTTCTGCCGCTTGACGGGTGGTTGGTGCATCAGCGCCTCGCAGGCCTCCGCGACTTCGTCCACATGCGGCCAGGAGCGATTCAACTCAATCGAGTGGCGCAGTGTGTCGGGGAAGGAAGCGAGCGGCAAAAGGCAGTATTCGAGCAAGCGCGCCCGCAGATTTTCCTCGGTCTCCGCGACGCTCCAACCGTGCGCCTTCGCGCAGGCAGCGAGCGCCCCTTCGGGCAAGGAATTGAGCGGCACGACGCCATCGAAGGTCTCATTGCGCTGCATCGGCAGCGGCTTCTGGCGGATCTCCTCGTAGAGCGTCGTGACGATGTGCCAGTGGGCGACGAGGTCCTCATAGAAATAGCAGCAGAGCAGGCTCGGCGACGGATCAACCCCGCCGAGCGAGTCGCGCAGTTTCTGTTCCTGTCGCACTAGATAGACACCCATCTCCATCCGCCGCGCGAGGTCCTGCTCCTCCTCGCCGGAAAGGAGCGGCACGCGGCCGATTTCCCGCAGATACATCCGCACCGGGTCGTCAATGCTGACGCCGGGCAGGTCCGCGTCGGAGATCTCGACCGGCGCGGGCTTGCCGCTCTGCGGATCGGGCGCGGCGGCGCTGTCGAAGACGCGGACGCCCTGCTCGCCGAGGTAGGAAATCAGTTGATCCGTCGCCTCGATGCTCTGCTCCGGTGTCGGCAGGGCGGCGAGAATATCATCGTATGTCGCGTAGCCCTGCTCCCGCGCCCGCGCGACCATCTCCGCCATATCGCGATCAATGAGGAGGTCGGCCGGCAGTTCAGCGAGCCCGTCCCGCTGGGCCTGATCGTCCGGCGTCTCGTCCTCGGTCAGCGCATCGAGCATCGCAGGCGCATCCTCCGGCTCGGCCACAACGGTCTCATCCTCGTCATCCACTGCGGCGGACGGAGGCATTTCCACAGCGGTGCGCGCGTCGAGGTGTCGCTGATTTCGGTATGGATCGTCAATCATGTGCGGAATCTCATTTCAACCCTCATCCGGCCTTGCCGCCAGATGTACTGTTCATCGGTAGTACCACGGGAGCGAATACCAGTACCAAGCAGGATGCGTACCTTCCCTCGCTTCATAAAACGCTGGACGCGCCGCGCGGTTCTTCGCCCTCGTTCTCCCAGTGGCATTTTCTCCTACACTGCAAAGAGGAAGGGAAGCAAAAGCGGCGATGATTTCACCTGTCCGTACAACCCGTTGCGTGCGGCGCAGCATAGCATGTGTGGTGACAGCGAGCAATCCCTGTTGCGACTTCCAGAGAGTATGCATGCGCGTTACATGGTTAGGGCGTTACGTGGTTCAGCTGGCGGAAATCCGGTGGTAGCAGGCTTTCCAGCCTGCCTCTCGGCGTGGGAACGGCAGGCTGGAAAGCCTGCTGCTACCAGGAAAAATACCTCAACTGCGTACGCCCTAACCGTACTTACTCCAGCGCTCCCAGGCCGGTGATCGCCCGCCCCACGATCAGCGTGTGGATGTCGTGCGTGCCCTCGTACGTATCAACCGTCTCCAGATTGAGCATGTGGCGGATGACGGGATACTCGGTCGTGATGCCGTTGCCGCCGAGGATTTCGCGGGCGAGGCGCGCGCCATTCAAGGCAACACGGACATTGTTGCGCTTGGCCATCGAGACCTGCGCGAAATTCATCTCCCCGGCGTCCTTGAGTGCACCGAGCCGGTGGACCATCAGCAGGCCGAGACTGTGGTCGGTCACCATCCGCACCAGTTTATCCTGCACGAGTTGGCGCGCGCCGATCGGCTTGCCGAAGGTCGTGCGCGTCTCGGCGTACTCCTTTGCCGTCGTGTAGACCGTCTCCAGTGCGCCGAGCGCGCCCCAGGCGATGCCGTAGCGCGCCTGCGTCAGGCAGCCGAGAGGAGATTTCAGCCCACCCGATTCCGGCAGCAGCGCGTCGCCGGGTACGCGGCAATCCTGCAGGACGATCTCGCCGGTGATGCTGGCGCGCATGCTCATCTTCGAGGTGATCTCCGGCGCGCTGAAGCCGGGCGTGTCGGTCGGCACGATGAAACCGCGCACCACGCCCTCGTCGTCCTTCGCCCAGATGATGGCGATCTGGGCGATGGAGCTGTTGGTGATCCACATCTTGGCGCCGTTCAGCACCCAGCCGTCACCATCACGGCGGGCGCGGGTGCGCATCGCGCCGGGGTCGCTGCCGCCGTCGCTCTCGGTCAGGCCGAAGCAGCCAATCAGCCGCCCGGCGGCGAGTTCCGGCAGGTAGCGGTGCTTCTGCTCCTCCGAGCCGTACGAGTAAATCGGGTACATCACCAGCGCGCTCTGCACCGAGGAGAACGAGCGCAGCCCGCTGTCGCCCCGCTCCAACTCGTACTGGATCAACCCGTAAGCCACGTTATCTACTCCGGCGCACCCGTACTCCTCCGGCAAATTCGCCCCGAAAATCCCCAGTTCGGCAAACTTCTTCACGAGGTGCAGCGGGAACGTATGGGTGTCCCACCACTCGCGGATACCGGGCAGCACCTCGCGGTCCACGAACGTGCGGGTCGTCTGCTGAATCGCGCGCTGCTCCGGCGTCAACAGCCCGCCGACCGCGAAGAAATCGAGCATCCGGCTTTCCTCCTCTTACCCAATTCCGTACACGCGCGCCTGCGCTGGCGGTCGTGCGTCAGCGAAGCAAGGCTATCCGCAGTGCCGGGCGCCGTCAACCGCCCATGCCCTTCAGCGCGCTGCAAGCGTCGGTGGTGCTCAGGTGGCAACGATCTGGATACGAAAACCGCGAGACGGTGCGAGACATGGCGGCGTCGCACTGAAGCATTTGGGATTGCCGGTGGCAGTCAGGGTCGTTTGGCCTTGCTGCGTGGCGGTAAAGATACCCTGGGTGTCCGGTGGGATGACGGCATTTGGGTACGGACTGACAATCGCCGCATCGGCGATCTGGACCTGCCAATCGAAATCGCTGCCGAGCGCGAGCAGGAACGATGTGCCCGTGGGTAGGGTGATCGTCCCGCCGTCATCGGCAAGCGTCACGGTGCGGACCGTCGGCACGCCGACGGCGGATGGTGCGACCGTCGCTGCCCCAATCGGCGTCGCCGGGATGGTGAAATCGCCATCGCTTCCGCAGCCGAGGAAATGTAGCCCGCCGCTATCGCGCGTCAGGCCGGTGCATGGATACGTGCTCGTGCGCGGGGCGCTCGCCATCAGGCCGAACGCCTGGATTTCCTCGGTGAGCACGCAACTTCCTGCCGTACCATCGAGACGGAAGAAGCGGTTGTTGCTCGTCTCGAAGAAGCGTTGGTAGACGAACAGTTGCGCCTTCCCGACCGTTGAGCATTGCTGATATGTCTGCCAAAAGCAATCGAGCGCGGGGGCATCCCGGGGATCATCCACAAGACCCTTGCCGACCATTTCGATGCGTCCGCAGTCTGTCCCCTGGAACATATTCGGATCGGGGAGGGTCGCCGGTATGATCGGTTGCGGCGGCTGCGGTGTCGGCGTCGCGGTCGCGAGCAATCCAGCCGCATAGGCTGATGCCGTCGGTGTCGCCGTGCCCGTCTCCGCGCTCCCGACGCCGCCCGACGCGGACGCCACGGCGACCGTTGCCGTCGCAACGGAAGCGGATTGCGCCGTGGATGTGACCGAGGATGTGCATGCGCTCAATATGAAGGCAATGAGCGCCAGGATACTCCCGAGGCGTTGCCGATGGAGTTTCGTGAGAAGCATTGATTCCTCCCGCAGTAGCGAGCCAGTACACAAAAGAGACGACATGACATGTGTAGATGTTCCGTCACGCGAGTCGCCAGAGCCGCGAGCGGTGCGGATGCACCCAGAGCACGATGCCGATTGCGAGAAGCGCGACAATCAGGGGAACGCCATCGCTGAGGATCTCGGGGTGTTCGGAGCGGATCGAACTGAGCATCACTCCCACCATACCGAGAAAGTACAGTTGAATGACCGTCGTGCTGTGCAGCGGGTCGAGCATCGCCAGGAGCGGCGCGGCGACGAGCGCTACGAACCAGAGCGCGATCATGTAGTTGATCATGTGGCCGATGGAACCTTGCCAGCCCCAGTGCCAGCCGCCCGGCGCGACGAAACCGACAAGCAGCAGAAAGAGCCACAGGAAGGCACCGAAACCAAGCGCGACCCGCAGTCGCAGTGTCGCATCTGCCCGCCCATCAACCGTTTCCACGATCATGTCTCTCCCTCTCGTGCCACTCACGTCAGGGCGGATTGATACCTTACGTCGCATGCAGATTCCCTGCCTTCGGACGTGGAAGGACGAGAAAGAGGAGGATCGCCCCGACGAGCGCACCGACCGCACCGAGGATAAAGGGCGCACTCGTACTGACCCGATCCCACAGCAGCCCGGCGACGATGCTGGCGATCAGGGCAGCGACCCCGGTCACGGTGCCGTACGTGCCGATCGCCGTTGCGCGCCGATCCGCAGGCACGAGATCGACAATCAGCGCTTTGGTCACTCCATCGGTGAGCGCGATGTAGAGGCCATAGACGGCAAAAAGCGGCCAGACGAAGACGCTGCGCGTGACAAGGGCAAACCCCGCATAGACTGCGGCGAAGATCAGGAGGCCGATCACCAGCACCCCGCGTCGACTTCCCTTGTCCGAGCGAATGCCCGCAGGCAAAGCCGCGCCCATGTAGACAAAGTTATAGAGGACGTAGGCCAGCACGACGGCGGTGGTCGAGAGGCCGAGTTGCTTGGCGCGCAGAATCAGGAAGACATCACTTGAATTACCGAGTGCGAAGATGAGGCTTGCCAGGAGGAAGAGCCGGAAGCGGGGATCAAGACCCGCGAGTGTAATCTTCGGTGGTGACGTCTTCTTCGCCGCTTTCGGGCATGGTTCCCGTACGAGGGCGAGTGCTGCCACACTCACGAGACCGGGGATGATGGCGATGGTAAAGACGAGCCGCAGGCGATTATGGAGGAGCGCGACGAGCAGGAGACCTAAAAGCGGGCCAATGACCGCACCGAGCGTGTCCATCGAGCGATGGAAGCCGAATGCCCGCCCCCGCTGGCTCTCCAGCGCGGAATCGGCGATCAGGGCATCACGCGGGCTGCCGCGCATCCCTTTGCCGAAGCGATCCACGAACCGAGCGACCAGCGCCATCGGCCAGACGAACGCAACGGCAAGTAGGAGCTTACCCACTGCCGCCAGCCCGTACCCGCCGATGACGAGGGGTTTTCGCCGCTTGGTTCGATCCGACCACCAGCCGGAGAAGACCTTGACAATGCTCGCGGTGCTTTCCGCGATCCCCTCGATCAGGCCAACGACAGCGACGGGCGCGCCGAGCACGCTGGTAAGGAAGATCGGGATGAGGGGATAGATCATCTCGCCGCTAATATCCGCAAAACACGAGACGATACTGAGCATAAAGACATTGCGGGGCACGCCAGCAATATTCGGATCGGGCGGCGCCGTCAGACGGGCGGTTGCATCCACGGGAAGCGTTGTTTTTGCCATTGTGCGTCCTTCTTCGGAAGACACCATCCGACTCACGGCGTTTGTCTCAAACCTGTTGATGCAGTGTAGCACACATGGAGAATCGTGATGGCAAGGAGATGGATCGGTTTTCGTCTGCCGCGCTATGATAGCGTGGAGGCAGGGAGTATAATCGCCGCAACGCATTGAACGTGATCGGATGCATGACAGAGGAGGAATTCGCGTGTATTTCAAGCAGATTCTCAATGAGCGCTGCGGGTGCGCATCCTACCTGATCGCCTCACGGCAGTCTCTGGAGGCGGCCATCGTTGATCCCGCGATCGAGACGGAGCAATACGAGGCGCTGCTCGCGGAGCGTGGCTTTCGCTTGCGCTACGTGATTGACACGCACGTCCATGCCGACCATGTGTCGGGCGCGCGGAAACTGGCCGCCGCGCAGGGGGCGACGCTCTGTCTCCACGAGTCCGCGACGGTGACCTATCCCTTTTATCCCCTCAAAGATGGCGAGGAACTCGCCCTCGGCCAGATACGCCTGCGGGCGTTGCATACCCCCGGCCATCGCCCCGAGTTGATCTCGCTGCTGGTCATCAATCCGCCGCGCAGCCCCGAGCCTTCGATGGTACTGACGGGCGACTCCCTGCTCGTCGGCGATGTCGGGCGACCGGACTTCGGAGGCGGCGATGCGGTCGCGCAGTATGGCAGCCTCAATCGCCTCCTGCGCTTGCCGGACTGGGTCGCGGTCTTCCCCGGGCATTTCGAGGGGCCATGCGGCAAGGGAATGTGCGGCCGACCGAGCACGACGATCGGCTTCGAGCGTCTCTTCAACCCGCTCGCCCGGTTGGAGCACGATCCCTTCGTCGCGACGCTGACCGATGGCATCCCCGCGCGCCCTTTGAACATGGTGGCGATTGAGGCGACGAACCGGGGCGTGGCGGATGCGGAATGGGCGATGCTGACTTCCACGCCGGATATTCCGGTGGTCGAGATCGCCGATGTGGCGCGCAGAACGGCCGCAACCGTGCTCCTCGATGTCCGCGAACCGGAGGAATACGCGCATGGGCATGCGCCGGGGGCGCTGAATTTGCCGCAGGCGGAACTGGCATTGCGGCTGGACGAGGTGCCGCGCGATCGCCCGGTACAGGTGATCTGCCAGAGTGGCTATCGCTCCCTGCGCTCGGCGCAGTTCCTCGCGCAGATGGGGTACGACAACGTCGCGAATGTTCGCGGCGGCACGGCGGCGTGGCGCGACAGTGGCAATCCGGTGGTCGTCGAGGAGTCACGCATGGGTGAACCGCGCGTGCTCGAGTCAGAGTGGGCGCATGCCGGTGGTACATACGTCATCTAAGGAGCAATCATGCAACGGCCCGGCTGGTTTCCCAACGAACTGGCGCACGCGGGCGCGGAACACCTCGACCCCGCGTACGTGGCGATCTACGACCGCAAATCGGCCACCGACCCCACGGAAGATCTGACCCTGCTCCGCGCCCTGGGCTTGGATGAGAGCAGCGTCGTCGTTGACCTCGGCGCCGGTACCGGCACGTTTGCCCTCGCTGTCGCGCCCCTCTGCCGCCGCATCGTGGCGGTGGATGTATCGCCCGCCATGCTCGCGACCGCAAGCGCGCAGGCGGAGCGGTTGGGTCTCACCAACCTTGAGGTGGTGCATTCGGGCTTCCTGACCTACGCGCACCAGGGCGACCGTGCCGATTTCGTCTACTCGCGCAATGCCCTGCACCATCTGCCGGACTTCTGGAAGGCGCTCGCCCTCGAACGGGTCGCCGACATGCTCCGACCGGGCGGCGTATTGCGGCTGCACGATCTCGTCTTCTCCTTCGATCCGAATGAGGCTGAGCACACTATTGAGGCATGGCTGAGAGGCGCGCGCGAGCGACCGGAGGATGGCTGGACGCGTGCCGAACTGGAAACACACGTCCGCGAGGAATACAGCACCTTCAGTTGGCTGCTCGAACCGATGCTCGAACACGCGGGCTTCGACATCCGAGAGGCGATCTATCGCCCCTCACGCACCTATGCCGCATACACCTGTGTGAAGCGATAATACTCCGAGCCTGCTCATGTGTGACGGCGACGCATCCGCTCATACGCGGTGATGGCGAGGTAAGCGGATAGCCGCCACTGGGATCAGTGCCTCACGGGGCGGTATTTGCTTTGCTTGCGGGATACGGCGAAGTTCCGACACTTTTTTAAGGAACGCCTCACGTTTCTTTTGGCAAAGAGGCGTAGGATAGTCATGGTGTCTGTGTGGTCAGGGAAAGTGCGAATCGTAAAAATGTGTCCGACAGGCAGCCGGGCGCGCAAAGGATACCGATAATGCCATTATCACCCCAACAGAAAAAGCGCCCTGGCAAGAAGATCACCGGCGGCCTCGTTGCCCTCAGTTCCGCCGCAATTGTCACCATCTATGCCGCCGGATACACGCAGACCCAGTCGGCGGCGGCGCAATTCGATTCCCCAATTGCGACGGCCAGCGTGCCGCCACCCGCCCCAGCCGCCACGGCCACCATCGCCGCCGCGACGAGTACGCCGTTCCAGCGCATTGGCATTACCCCGGCGCTCACCGCGCCAGCGGCGACGACCGCGCCTCTGCCGAGGACGACGCCGACCCCGGCCAGCATCGCCACACCAACATCCGCACCCGCACCGATCGGTGTCGCCGGCAAATATCGGGATGGCTCATACACCGGCCTCGGCAGCAGCCGCCACGGCAATATCGGCGTGACAGTCGTCGTTCAGGGCGGCAAAATCGCTTCCGCGAAGATTAGTCAATGCGGCACCCGCTATCCGTGCTCGATGATCAGCGCGCTGCCCGGTGAGGTCGTCGCGCAGCAATCGGCCAATGTGGATTTCGTTTCCGGCGCGACGGACAGTTCGACCGCGTTCGCGGCCGCCGTGGCGAATGCGCTCGCGAAAGCATCATGAGCGGCGCTGTTGCGGCGACGCGGACGTACCGCCGGTCTGCTGTCTTCATGGACACACTCGTCACGGTACAGGTCGCCTCCGACCAGCCGGAAGCGCAGTTCGACGCACGGGCCGATGCCGCTTTCGCGTGGTTCCAGCGGATCGAGCAGGCATGCAGTCGTTTTGACCCGGAGAGCGAACTATCGCGGCTCTGCGCGCGCGTCGGGGAGTCAGTGCCCGTCAGTCCGCTGCTCTACGAGGCGGTGCGCTTTGCCCTCGCCGTCGCGCGCCTGAGCGATGGCGCCTTCGATCCGACCGTCGGCCACACGTTGGCGCGGCGCGGGTTCAATCGTCACTACATCACCGGGCAGACGGTGGATTCTCCCACCGCGCCGCCCGCCGCGCCCGATTACCGGGATGTCCGCCTCGATTCCCGCGCGGGTACGATTACCGTGCGGAAGCCGCTGCTGCTCGATCTCGGCGCGGTGGCGAAGGGGCTTGCCATTGATCTGGCGGCAAAGGAACTGGACGGCTTCGCGCACGCGGTCGTCGAGGCGGGCGGCGATCTGCATGTGCGAGGGCGGAATGCGGACGGCGAACCGTGGCGCGTCGGCGTCCGTCACCCCCGGCAGGCGGACGCCGTGATCGAGGTGCTGCACGTCGCGGAGATGGCGGTCTGCACCTCCGGTGACTACGAGCGGCGCGACCCGACCGGGGAGGGCCACCACCTGATTGATCCGCGCAGTGGCGCCTCGGCGGATGCCGCCGCCAGCGTCACCGTGATTGCCCCGACCGCGATGGTCGCCGACGCGCTGGCGACCGCCGCCTTCGTCCTCGGCCCGAGGCGCGGCCTCCGCTTCCTCGACGCGCAGGGCGTGGACGGTCTCATTTATTCATCCGCGCTGGAGCGCTATGCGACGCGCGGGCTGACGAGGTATAGCAAATGATACTTTTTTCTGCACTCAAGCGGTTTTTCCGCACGCCGAAGGGCTACGTACTGATCGTTCTCGTGCTGCTGGCCGCGATCGCCGCCGTCCCTGCCGGGGTGCGTCATGTCGCGCCGGGCCTGATCGGCGCGGTTGCGGCGGCGATGCTCGTGGACATTGCCATTGTCCGCGTGCTGCGCGGCGTCTGGTTCTTCCCCAGTGGCGCGCTGCTCTCCGGCCTGATCGTGGCGCTGATTCTGAGCACAGCCGAACCGTGGTATGTCCCGGCGATCACCGCCGCGCTCGCCGTCGCCTCGAAATATCTCTTGCGGACCAAGCAGGGCCATATCTTCAACCCGGCCGCGCTCGCGCTCGTCGCGGCGTACTTCCTTTTCGCCAGCGGGCAGGATTGGTGGGGAGCGCTCGCCAACCTGCCGATGCCCTTCCTCATCGTCCTGCTCGCGACGGGGCTGTTCGTGGCGGATCGCGTGAACAAACTGCCGATGGTATTGATCTTCACCGGCTGCTATTTCCTCTTGTTCGCGGCCTACGCGTACGCGGGTGATCCGGCGCGCGTCGCGGAGATTTTCCGCGCGCCTGATCTCAACGCTACCCTCTTCTTCGCCCTCTTCATGCTCACCGATCCGCCGACCTCCCCGGCGCGCTACCGCGATCAAGTCGCCTTCGGATTAATCGCCGCGCTCATCAGTTTCACCGTCTTTACGATGCTCGGCGGCGTCTACTACCTGCTCGCGGGCCTGCTCGTCGGCAACGCGTGGGAGATGTGGCGCCGGATGACCGCCCGATCCCGCGCGCCACGCCGATCTCCCGACCGTACGCCGCGCCCCATCGCCACGACACCCGCACGCATCCAGAGCGAAACCGGGAACAATCGGCGCGCGTAATACGTTATGTAAAATAGGAAGAGATGAGAGATGGCTGCCGCCATTCCTCGGCGGGAGCGGTTCCCCAGCCGCTATCGTTCTTCTTCCCCTCCTCCCCACCCTGCGGTTTCCCCACCGCAGGGCTTTTTTTTAAGGATTGAGGGCAAAGGACTGAGGACTGAGTGATCCGTCGGGGGAGCCGAACGTATAAATACGCGGGCGGATTCGACTTCCGCGACAACTCGCGCGAGATGACGGCAATACCCGACCGGAGAGGGCAATGAGCATCAAGGCCAGAACACGAACAATCCACGAATTCGATGTCATCGAACTGCTCGTTGATCTGCCCGATGCCCGACTGGCGTTTCCCGTCATGGAGGATGCGCCGCTGCATGCAGGGGATCGTGGAGTCGTTGTGTCTGCGCACGACGAGGACCGATCCATCACGGTTGAGTTCTTCCGAAATGGCGAGACGGTGGCGATTACCGATGTACGGCGAGAACAGGTGCGACGAGTGGAGGAAGCGGCATAGATACGCTGGGTCTTCATGTCGCACCCTGGCTCTCAATCGGCCTTCTCGGCCTCGAGGACTGCAATCTCCGGCCCCGCCAATTCCGCCAACCCCTCCGCATTGCCCACGGCATCGTGCGCGTAGACGACGCGCTGGCCCCGGAAAAAGGAGACGACCGCCGCCACACCCGCGAGCGCCGCACAGGCGCTGAAGGCGACGCGGACGCCGTCCATGAATGGCCCGGAGATCAACGTCGGGAAAAAGGTCGTGCCGAGGACGGTGTTCCGCGTCGCTTCCGTGACACCTTGCAGGACATCGGGCGGCAGGAGCGTGCCCAGTGGGTTGTAGCCGAGGAAGGCCGCAAAGATCGCCGCCACCGGCGGCAGGTGCGAGACCGCCGCCGCCGCGCCCTGCGGGATGCCCGCCGCCGTCAGCCCGCCGAGCAGCGTGCCCGGCAGATGCCTGGCGAGGCCAACCGTCACGAGCGAGAGATCAAGGTGATACTGAGCGTACTGGCGATGTTGCGAAAGGTGGCGATCATCCCGGAGGAGACGCCGCGATATTCAGCGGGGACGGCGTTCATGATCGCCGTCGTATTCGGCGCGCTGAACATGCCCATACCGAGACCGAGGATCAGAATGAGCGCCGCGAAGACCGGATAGGAGAAGTTGGCGGGCAGGAGCGTCAGGGAAAGGAACGCAACCGCCATGATGACCATGCCCGTTGTCGCCAGCCCGCGCGAGCCGACTTTGTCGGAGAGATAGCCAGAGAGCGGCCCCATGACGAGGAATCCGACCGTCAGCGGGATCATGTAGATGCCCGCCCAGAGCGGAGTGTCATCGAAGGTATAGCCGTGCAGCGGCAGCCAGATGCCTTGCAGCCAGATAATCAGCATGAACTGCAAGCCGCCTTGCGCCATCGAGGCGAGCAGGTTGCTGAGGTTGCCCATCGTGAACATGCGGATGCGAAAAAGCGACAACCGGAACATCGGATTCTCTACCCGCTGCTCGACGAAGACGAAAATCACCAGCAGCAGCAGGCCACCGATGATGCCCGCAATCACCCACGGGTTCTTCCAGCCCATGTCCGACGCGCCGTACGGCTCGATACCGTAACTGAGTGCGACGAGCAGGACGGTTAGCCCACCGGCGAAGAGGAGATTGCCCAGCACGTCAATCTTCTGGTGCAGCCGCGTGCGAGCGGTTTCGTGCAGCATCAGATATGCCCAGACGGTGCCGATAATCCCGAACGGCACGCTGACGAGGAAGACGGCACGCCAGTTGAACGCGGCAAGCAGGCCGCCGAGGATCAGGCCGATGAATTGCCCGGCGATGCCGCAGACCGTGTTGATGCCGAGCGCCAACCCGCGCTCATGGGCCGGGAAGGCATCGGTGAGGATCGCCGTCGAGTTGGCGAAGAGGAAAGCCCCGCCAACGCCCTGAATGAGCCGGAAGATAATCAACTGCGTCGCCGCGCCATTGCCGCTGCCCTGAATGAAGAAGAGCAGGATCGAGCCGAGTGTGAAGACGGCGAAACCGGCATTGTAGAGCCGCACGCGGCCAAACATGTCCGAGATGCGCCCGCAGGTGACGAGCAGGACGGCGGTAATCACCAGGTAGCCGAGCAGCGACCAGAGCAGATAGCCCGTCTCACCAGGGGCGAGCGGGTTGATGCCAATGCCGCGAAAAATCGCCGGCAGCGCGATCAGGATGATGCTCGAATTGAGCGCGGCCATCAGGATGCCGAGCGTCGTGTTGGAGAGCGCGATCCACTTGTAGTCAATATGCGCCATCCGGCGCGTTGGGTGTGGCGTTTCGGTCATCTAAAAAGGTCCCTTCGTCTCTTATTGGCCTGCCCGTGCAGGCTCCGACTCGCGCACGGGCGCGGTTGTCATTGACGTGCCATCACCGACCACGCGTTCCAGTAGATCGGCGAGCAGGCGTTGCTCCTCCGGCGCGAGGGCGCGGATGCGCTTGCCGACGACGCTCTCGTCAACGAGCGCCCGATCCTCCAATGCCGCCAGGCCGCGCGGTGTCACGCGGATATTAATCATGCGGCGATCCGCCGCGTCATAGACGCGCTCGATCACGCCACGTTCCACCAGCCGGTCAACCACGCCGGTCGCGGTGGAGCGCGGGATCGCCAGCGCCTCGGCGAAGTGGCTGATTGGTACCGTGCCGAGATCGCGCAGCACGCGCACGGCGCGCAGCCCCGCGAATCGCACGCCATATTTTTCGAGAATCGCCAGTTGCAGCGGTTCCGCAAGAATCACGGCCCGCACATAGGCGATCAGCGCGCGATCGGTATCATTCCTTGTCCATTGCCGCGCCATGCCGCCTCCTTCATGATACGACTACTCGTATTATACGATGAGCCGTATCATATATCAAGCGGGGCGTGGCGCTCTTTACGGATTGCCGCGCATCTCATTGCTTATTGCTCGTTGCACATTGCTTTCATAGCACATCGTCCCACGCGGTGGTTTCCCAGTTATCCGTCGCCTCCGGGTCGGGCATCCACGGGGGGAGAGTGAGCAGCAGCCGGGTCGCCGCGCCGTTCACGAAGGGTTCATAGAGGTGGCGGAGATCGCGCAGACGCGCGTCGGTCGTCTCATCCTCCCACAACGGGACGCCGTTCGCCGCCAGGATCGCGCGCATGCGGGCGACATCGTCGGGCGGCAGGCGATCGCGGGCCGGCTTGATCGGCGGTGTGTTGAGGTATTGGCAAATGTCCACAATGGCATGTCGGGCCATCGCGAAGACGAGCCGTGCAGGGCCAACGGGCGCGCCCTCCACGCCGACGAGGACGAGTGCGGAGACATCGAGCATCGCCGTCAGTGCGGCCAACCACGATTGGTTGTCGTGCTGCGAGCGGAAATAGGCGAGGGAGGGATAGGAGAGCATGCTTTCCAGCAGTTCCCCGCACCACCGCTCCCATT
>JBPCPB010000350.1:0-8906 GCA_050999735.1 Thermomicrobiales bacterium
GCATGGTTATGTGCAGTCACTACAGGTGTCAGTAACCGGCGATCTCGGCTTGACAAGTTATCCTCATACGCCGATGATATAACCGACGAACATGATTTTGCCGGTTATCAGTCGCGGTATGACGAGCCGTTGAACAGGAGGCGACGAAATGAGCGAGCGAATTCTCGATGCAATGATTGTCCGAGAAACGCGAACGCAGTCGCGCCGGGAATGGTGGGCGGGCGTGATTGCGACGCTGCCATTCTGGCCGGGCGCGGCGCTCTTCGGCCTCGTCTACGCGGTGACGGCGCGAGCGGCGGGCCTGTCCGGGCCGGAGATCGTCGGCATGTCGCTACTCGTCCATGCGGGGTCGGCACAGTTCACGGCAGTCAATCTGATCGCAGGCGGCGCGGGCTCGGTCGCGGTGATCTTCGGGACGATGATCGCCAATGCACGCTATTTGCTGATCGGCGCATCAGTCGCGCCGTACGTCGCGGATCGTCCGCTCTGGTGGCGGCTCGCCTATGCCTTTCATCTTTCCGACGAATCGTATGCGATCGCGACAGCGGGCTTCCTCCGGGGCGATGCAACCCCGCGCTACGCGCTCGGTGCAAACCTCGGGATGGTATTGCCGTGGATGGGATCAGCCACCGTCGGCGTGATCGTCGGGGCGGCCATTCCCTCCCCCACACGATGGGGCATTGATCTCGTTATTCCGCTCACGTTTCTTGGTCTGCTCATTCCTCTCCTGAAAAACCGCCGTGCGGTTGGCGTGGCCCTTTCGAGTGGTCTGCTCGCGCTACTCGGCGTGACGTTTCTGCCGGGGACGTGGTATCTCGTCGTGGCAGGCGTCGGCGGGAGCGTCATCGGCGCGACGTGGCAAACGTGGGAGGAGCGGCGCGCATGTGGCTGACGATTCTCGGCATGAGCGCGGTCAGTTACGCGCTCCGGGCGACGATGCTCGTTACCCGGCGGCAGTTCCCTGCGTGGCTGGCGCGCGGGTTGGAATACGTCCCGATTGCCCTCTTCACCGCGCTCGCCGTTCCCGGCCTGCTGCGGCCACATGGGCGGATCGCCTTCGGGCCGGAAGCGGTGGCGGGCATCGTCGCGGCGCTCGTCGCCTGGCGCACAACGGGGCGGATGCCGCTTGTCATCGGCGCGGGGGTGGGAACATTTCTCCTCATCCGGCTGTTGCTAGGATAGAAGGTTCACTCGCGGTGGCAGTCGCGTCATCGCTCATCCGCACACATTCCCACATGGAATGAGAGAGCGTAGGCACTGATGCACCTCGTCACCGACGCTCTCGCACGCATCAATCTCCCCACCAAAACAACACTGGCGGTTGGCTACGCGCTCGCCGTACCACCCTTCCTCGCCATCGTACCCGCGTTCCGCCATCCGGAAGGGCACACGCGATTCCTCGGCATCCCGCACCGCGCCGTCATCGCCTCCGCGTTGCTGGGTGCTGGCTGCGTCACCGCCGGATGGTTTGCGGCGGGCTATCGCGCGCAAAACGCGCTCAATGTCGCCTGGCTCATCGCCTGCACGACCATCTGGCTCCGCGCCGAAAACAAACTCCGCCTCCAGCGGGCAGGAACCGAAACCGAATGAACCGCAAAGACGCAAAGGACGCAAAGAGCGCAAAGAGAAACAAGAATGGGTATACGAGAAACGCTACGATCTCTATGATATGTGCGTAGATACCTCTCTTCATTCTCTTTTCTTTGCGTCCTTTGCGCTTCTCTGCGTCTTTGCGGTTCATTTGGTTTGTCAGTCCTATCGGAAGGGTGGAGCGCGATGCGGTGGGTGCGGGCGCGGAGGGTACAGAACGCGATGGTGTTTTTCGCCGTGCTTGCGGTCGCGCTCGCGTTTGGGATCGGATCGAGCCGACCAACCGGCCCGGCGCGCATCACCGTCCTGCCGGTGGGCGATGCAATCACCTACTTGATCGAAGACGATGACGGGCGGCGGATTATCGTCGGCGGTGGCGGGACGGACGCGGCGTTGCGGGCATTCAGCGAGCGGACGTTGCCGTGGGAGCGGCGCGTGGATATGCTCGTCCTCCCCCCGCCATTCCGCGATCATCTGCCGGGCGCGACCGAACTCGTCCAACGGACGGCGGTCGGCAGAGTAATCGAGCTCGGTGGTCCCGGCGCGAAGCCGCCCGCCCGCTACGATCCCTGGCAACTCGCCACCCTCGATCGCGGTCATGTGCCCGAACGGTTGTGGGGGCATGCGATGATTCCCCTCGCCCATGGCGCGACGCTCGATCTGATCGCTCCCGAAGCACCGGACGGTGTCCCGTTGAATCTCCCCACCAAAGCGCCGAAACCGAGCCGGAGCAGCCGCGCACCGCAAACGTCCGCCGATCCCGAAGCCAATGCCGCCCCTGGTGGCTACCTGCGGCTCTCGAATGGCACGACCAATCTCCTTGTCGCTCTCGGCGCGCCGGATGCGACGCTCCCCGGCTTCGCACGGCTGATCGGCCCGACACTCTTTGTCACCTCGAATTCCCCGGCGCTTCCGACGCTTACGGGATATGTTCGTCCGTGGGCGCTCGTTGATCTCTTCAGCGGCCCGGAACCCGATGCGACCACCCTGCCGACCCGCACGCTGATCGTGCCACAAGGGCAAGCCTTCACGATGCTGCTCGATCCGCACGGCGTTCGCATCCAGGGTATCCCCGACATCCCTGCCTGGGCCGCCCGTGCATAATATTGGGCGAAGACGCGGTATGGCGCGTGTGGAGGAGGGGGATTGAGCATCAGCCTGACGCTTTATCTGCTCGGTGGGTTGACAGTCCTCCTGACGGCAATACTCGGCGGTATCACTGGATTCGGCTCGTCGTTACTCTCTACACCGACGCTTCTGCTCCTCGGTTTGCCGCTGCGCTGGATTGTGGTGATTAACCTCACCACCGTCCTTGTCACGCGGGGGGTGACGGCGGTACGCCTGCGGGAATATCTTTCACTGCGCCGACCCGCGCTCCTCATCCTCGGCAGTATTCCTGGCCTCTATTGTGGGACGGTGCTACTCGGCTGGGTGGATGTGGCGTTTCTGAAGCGGTTTGCGGGAATCACCATTCTCATTGCGACGCTTCTCCAGATTCGCACAATGAGCCGCCCGCCGCCGCCCCGGATTCCGGGCGCGCCGGTTGTCGCGGGGTGGCTTGGCGGCGTCCTCGGCGCGACGACCTCGCTCAATGGCATCCCGCCCGCGATCCTCCTCGCGCGGGATCGCGCCAGCCCCCGCAGTTTCCAGGCTGACCTCGCTCTCTACTTCGTCTGCTCCAACACGATCGGCCTCGCGCTGCTCGCCGCGCGGGGGCTCTTCGTGCCGCGTGCCCTGATCCCGACCGCACTGGTCTGGATGCCCGGCGCGCTGCTCGGCAACGCGCTCGGCACGGCATTCGGCGGGCGCTTGCCGGACCGCGTATTCCTCGTGCTCGCCTTCGTACTCGCTGCCATCGCGGGCGGCGTCACGGCGCTGACCGCATGAGCCGAATGGACCTTCAGCGAAACCGCGCCGTGGTATGTGAACGGGTAGGAAAACCTCACATTGACAGCACCGACCACCGGTGCTACAACCGGAACGCGATGAAGCCCAAGAGAGGATCGCGACCATGTCGCATGGTTACGGAACAAGCGAGCGAGTGAGAGCGTGCAAGCGGCGCCATGCGCGGCTGTGCCACGCTGTTCCACCAGCATAGGCGTGTGCAAATATTCGCGATGCAGGGAGAAGAAAATGTACGACCTCGGAGATGCGATGAAACGACGGGCGCTTTCTCGACGCGGCTTCCTCGGTGGCGTGACCGCCAGCGCGGCCGCCGCGATTCTCGCCGCCTGCGGGAGCAGCAACGCGACGAACACCCCCGCCGCGCCAACGACCGCGCCAACCACGGCAACCGCTGGCAGCGCGCCGACAACCGCCGCCAGCAGTTCCGTTGCCGCGGCGACGAAGCCCGCCATCACCGGCACGACAGCGGCAAGCGCACCGGCAATCGCCACCTCGGCGAGTACAACCGGATCAGCGGTCGCGCCCACGAGTGCGGCGAGTGTAGCGGGGAGTGCAACCACCGTTGCGGGCAAACCGGGCGGCAGCATCCTGATTGGCACCCTCGGCGAGGCGAACTCGATCAATCCCTTCGTCTCCGCGGACTCCGAGGGCGATTGGCGCGTTAAGATGATGTTTGGCCAGATGACGACGCCCGACCCGGCGACGTTCGTGCCGACACCGGGCCTCGCGAAATCCTGGCAGGCTCAGGGCACGACGATCACCTTCACCTTGCAGGACGGCATCAAGTTTTCGGACGGCAGCGACCTGACGGCGGACGATGTCGCTTTCACGATGAAGGGTATTCTCGCCAAAGCGACCGCCAGCCCACGCGCGACCTATCTCGCCTCCATTCAGGGCGCGAAGGAGTACACCGACGGCACGGCGCAGGATGTCGCGGGCATCAAGGTCGCGGACCCAAAGACGCTCGTCATCACGCTCGCTCAGTTGGACGCCTCGTTTGTCTTCAACATGCAGTATGTCTGCCCGGTGCCGATGAAAATGCTTCAGGGGAAGGACCTCTCGAAAGCATCCAAGGAGGCCTTCTTCCAAAAACCCGTTGGTGCGGGGCCGTTTACCTTCGTCTCGTGGAATGTCGGCGGTGATTTCGTCGCCCAGAAGAATCCGAACTACTGGCGCAAGGGGTTGCCATACCTCGACAAATTCACCCACCGGGTGATCCCGGACGCGCAGAGCCTCGTCAATTCGCTCCTCTCTGGCGATATTGACGCCTCAATCTATCCCAGCCCGGCGGGCGCGGACAAACTGAAGGCGAATAACGACCTCAACGTTCTCGTCCCACCCTTCACGTCACCGGATGGCTGGATGTTCAACCTCAAGAACCCGTATCTGGCAAAGAAAGAGGTTCGGCAGGCGGTCGCCTATGCGCTGGACATGAATCAGTTCGCGAAGGACTCACTCTACGGCCTCAGCAAGCCGGGCATTGGGCCGATCGCGCCGGGCTTGTACGCCTACGACAAGACCCTGAAACCGATTCCCTACGACCTCGCCAAAGCAAAGACGCTCATTCAGCAGGCGGGCACGCCACCCGATGGCATCAAGTTCACCGTCAACAAGGGAAATGTCCTGCGCGAGGACTTCCTGACGTACACGCAGGCGCAATTGCAGCAGATCGGCTGGAAGATCGCGCCGGAAGCGATTGAGTACGCGACCGCTGTTGATCAGGTGCAAAAGAAGAGTTTCGATGTGGCCGAGTCCAGCATGGCATCCGGCGGTGCGGATACGAACCCGGCGCAGCTCTATCCGATCTTCCTTACCGACGGCTCGCAGAACTATTCGAGCTACAGCAACCCGCAGGTGGACATGCTGCTCAAGCAGGCGACACAGGAGCTGGACATCGAGAAGCAGAAGCCGCTCTACGCGCAGATCCAGCAGATGCTGATGGACGAATTGCCCACCTGGTATGCGTGGTATCGCCCATACCTGCACGTCGTCCGGAAGAAGTTCACCGGCTACACCGACAGCCTCGGCCCCGGTGGCATCTTCAATGCCTTGCAGAACTGGTCCATCAACGGGTAAGGGAATGAGGTTTGCCCCAAATTGACAGCGCCGACCGCCGGTGCTACAACCGGAGCGCGATGAAGCCAGCATAGGACTGCGACCGCGTTGCGTGGTCACGGAGTATGAGAGCAAGCGGGGTGAGCCAGGCGGCAGCATTCGAGGCTGTATCATGCTGCTCGATGGATATGAGCGCATGCTGGCATGAGGGTGAAGGGAGAAAATGATGGCGCGTTCGATGGGTGAGATCGAGCGACGGGCGCTTTCCCGGCGCGGCTTCCTCGGTGGTGTGACCGCCAGCGCGGCCGCCGCGATTCTCGCTGCTTGCGGGGGCAGCACCGCGACGAACACCCCGGCGGCCGCGCCAACGACTGCCCTCACAACCGCGCCAACCACGGCGGCGGGCAGCGCGCCGACGACCGCCGCCAGCAGTTCCGTTGCCGCAGCGACGAAGCCCGCTGTCACGGGTACGACAGCGGCGAGCGCACCGGCGGTTGCCACCACCTCGGCAAGTACATCAGCATCGGCGGCAGCGCCGACGACCGCTGCATCGAGCGCGGCAGCCGGGCAGGGTAAGCCGGGCGGCAGCATCCTGATTGGCACGCTGGGGGAAGCGAGCACGATCAACCCCTTCGCCGCGAATGACTCAGAATCGCTCTGGCGCACGCGAATGCTCTATGACATGCTTGTCGATCTCAACCCGGCAGACTTCTCGCCCGTCCCCGCACTCGCAAAGTCATGGAAGATCGCCGGAAACACCTTCACCTTCACCTTGCAGGATGGCGCGAAATTCTCGGATGGCAGCGACGTGACGGCGGACGATGTCGCTTTCACGATGAAGGGTATCCTCACCAAGCAAACCGCCAGCCCGAACGCATCGCGGCTTGCCTCGATCCAAGGCGCAAAAGAGTACACCGACGGCACGGCGCAGGATGTCGCGGGCATCAAGGTCGCGGACCCAAAGACACTCGTCGTTACCCTCGCGCAGCCGGATGCGTCGTTCCTCATCAATATGTCGTATGTCAACCCCGTACCGATGAAACTGCTGCAGGGCAAGGACCTCTCGAAAGCATCCAAGGAGGCGTTCTTCCAGAAGCCGGTTGGCGCGGGGCCATTTACCTTTGTCTCATGGAATGTCGGCGGTGATTTCGTCGCGCAGAAGAATCCGAACTATTATAAGAAGGGCCTCCCTTATCTCGATAAGTTCACGCACCGGGTGATCCCGGATGCGCAGAGCCTCGTTAATTCGCTTCTATCCGGCGATATTGACGGCTCGATCTATCCAAGCCCCGCTGGCTATGACAAACTGAAGGCGGACAAGGACCTCAGCGTCCTCGTGCCACCCTTCACCTATCCGGACGGCTGGCAGTTCAACTTCACAGTCCCGTATCTGGCGAAGAAAGAGGTGCGGCAAGCCGTCGCCTACGCGCTGGACATGAATCAGTTCGCGAAGGACTCGCTCTACGGCCTCGGTAAGCCCGGCATCGGCCCCATCGCGCCCGGTAACTACGCCTTTGACAAGACGCTCCAGCCGATCCCCTATGATCTCAACAAGGCGAAGGCGCTCATTCAGCAGGCGGGGGCACCGCCCGCCGGGATTGAGTTTATCGTCAATAAGGGGAACGTCCTGCGCGAGGACTTTCTGACGTACACCCAGTCGCAACTGGCAAAGATCGGCTGGAACATCAACGCCCAGGCAATCGAGTATGCGACGCTCGTGGATCGCGTGACCAAGAAAGACTTCCAGGTAGACGGCGTCGTCTTCACCGGTATCAATGTTGATCCGGGCCAGTTGTACTCGCAGTTCGGGACGGGACAGTCGGAGAACTACAGCAATTACAGCAATCCGCAGTTGGATACGATCCTCAAGCAGGCTGCCCAGACGCTGGATATTGACCAACAAAAGGCGCTCTACAAACAGGTGCAACAGACCGTGATGGACGATCTCCCGACCTATTTCGCCTGGTATCGCCCCTTCCTCCACGTCATCAAGGCGAAATTCGCGGGATACACCGACAGTATCCTGAACGAGGGGCTTTTCTACAACCTGGAGAACATCTATCTCAAGGGGTAAATGTGAATGTGTCCCCAACCCATTCCTCATGGGAGGGGTTGACTTCAACGGAGGCCGTGCCTTGCTCCGAACATCTTGATCGTGTTAAGTCTCGCACCCCCTTCCTTTTCGGGAAGCGGGTGTCCTCTGGGCGGCATGGGGGGTTAGGTTCTTGGGTAACATCGGGCAATACATGATTCGTCGGGTGCTGATCGTGATCCCACTGCTGATCGGGCTTTCGATCGTGATGTTCGCGCTGATTCATCTCGCGCCCGGCGATCCGGTGCGCGCCTTCATTTCCGAGCCGAATGTGGACCCGGCTTTTATCGAGCAGGCGCGCCACAACCTCGGGCTCGATCAACCTCTGCCCATCCAGTACGCCAGATATATGGGCAGGCTTGTGCGCGGGGATTTCGGCACGGCATACACCTTCAACAGTAAGCCCGTCCTCAGTCTGATCGGCAGCCGGATCGGCGCGACGGTCGTGTTGCAGGGTATCTCACTCGGCCTGGCCCTGCTGATCGCCATACCGCTCGGCATCCTCTCCGCCACGCGGCAGTACAGTTGGCTCGATAACACGACGACGGTCGGCTCGTTCATCGGCCTCGCCATCCCGAACTTCTGGCTCGCGCTCCTGCTGCAACTCTACCTGAGCGTCCAACTCCACTGGCTGCCGACAATCAGCACCGGGCAGGCGGAAGCGCCTTTTCCGGGGCGGATCAAATATTTCGTCATGCCGGTGATCGTCCTCTCCCTGCCCTCTATCGCCTACTTCGCGCGCTTTATGCGCTCGGCGATGCTCGAGGTGATGCGGCAGGATTACATGACGAGCGCGCGGGCAAAGGGGCTTTCCCATCGCGCCGTCCTTTACCGACACGGCCTCCGCAATGCGCTGATCCCGATGATCACCGTCTCCGGCCTGCAAATTTCGCGCATCCTCGGTGGCGCGGTAATTATCGAGCAGATTTTCGCGTGGCCGGGACTTGGTCTCCTCTCGTACGAAGCGATCACGCGGCGCGATTACCCCGTCATTCTCGGCGTCACGATCGTCGCTGGGGCATTCGTCATTCTTATCAACATCCTGATAGACTTTGTATACGTGCTGGCTGATCCGCGCGTCTCGCTCTCCGGGCAAGGCGCGGCGGGCGGATGATGGAGTCGGCAGTCGGCAGTCGAAAACAGAAGCGACTCGAACATCTTTCTCTTTCCCCGGCGACTGCCGACTGCCGACTTCATCACCCGCCTGCCGCGCCTTGCCCGGAGAGCGAGACGCGTGGATCAGCCAGCACGTAGACAAAGTCTA
>JBPCPB010000418.1:0-13271 GCA_050999735.1 Thermomicrobiales bacterium
TTTCAGGCATCCGGTTGGGTGGACGATACGCTGGCGATGATCGGCGTGGGCACGCCACCGCTGGAGCATCCCGCGGGCGGCGACACCGCGTCTCTGCGGGCAGTGGACCTGCTCGATGAGATGATTCACCGCGCCCTGATGACCGACAGCGCCATCGCCTTTATCACGACGCGGAGTGTCGAGGTACCGGAAGATGCGAATGAGGCCGAACAGACGCATGGCGAGCGGCAAGGCGCGCCGCGGACGCTCCAGGAGCATGGCGGCGGCGGCGCGATTCTCCGCTTCCGGCTGGACGCGGATCAGGCGGTACCCGACCTCCAATGACTATATACCGCCGCCGAAACAGGAGCAGTGGTTTGTGTGTTAAGTTTGTGTGAATAATCGGTGACAAGAACGATACAGTCACACGGTATACTAACAACCAGATCGTGCATCCGCCGGATGGAGGGTGCCGAGAGGTGTCCGAATGGACACGGCGTTGTTGCCCGAATGGGCGATGCGAAACAAACAGCGGCGCGGTATCCTCAAAACCAGGGTAGGGCGCCATTCGTTCTTTGGATGGATATGCACGACGGAGTATCAGGGAAAGCACTACCGCACATCACTACATACCGCGCGAGACCGTATCGGAGGGAGCCGGGCAATGCAACGGCAGAACGAACAATCCAGACGGCGGTGGCGGATCATCCCGCGACGGGAGCCGATCGCGCAGCCCAGTCTCTGGCTGATGCTGATCGAGTTCACGCTCGTCATTTTTGTTACCCTTGCGTACTTCCTCACGCGCGGTCTGGTCCGTGGCCGGGAGAGCGACGCGGTGGAGCACGCGAGCAAAATTCTGCGGATCGAGCGTGCATTGCACCTCGATCCCGAGCGAGCAATCCAGCATTTCACATTACATCATGAATGGCTCCTGCAGTTCGCGAATAACTTCTATCTGTACGCACATCTGCCGGTGCTGATCGCGGTCGCCGTCTGGCTCTACTGGTGGCGGCCATGGGCATACCCGTGGTTCCGCAATGCCTTCCTGATCTCCGCTCTCTTCGGGCTTTCGATCTACGTTCTGCTGCCGGTCGCTCCTCCCCGCTTCATGCCCGGCTTCGTGGATACGATGGCGCTCTATGGCTTCAATGTGGACGGTTCGGCGGCCGGCCCGCTCTACAATCCCTACGCCGCGATGCCGAGCCTGCATGTCGGCTGGTCGCTCCTCGCGGGGATCGGAATGATCGCCGCCGCTCGGTCGTGGTGGCTGAAGGCGGCCGGTATCGCCCTGCCGATCCTGATGAGCTTTGCGGTGATTATGACGGGGAACCATTACCTTCTTGATGTCGTGGCGGGTGCAGCCGTCATCCTCGTTTCACTCATGCTCTCCACGCTCTGGACTTCGTGGCACATCGCACGCGTGCGGACCTCTCGCGTCCCGGAATGGATACCGTTCACACTCTGGCGGCGATAGGGAGGACTAAGGACTAAGGACTAAGGATTGAGAAACCCGCGTGACTCCCCTCTCCATCACCAGACGGACCTTACTCATTCTCCGATCTCAGAGCGATGGAGAGGGGTCGGGGGTGAGGTGTATCGAAAGAGCGGAGTAAGCCCTTCGTAAGAGCCACCCACGACAATATCGAGGAAATAGGGAAACAGGAACGGATGGCGGAGAGCGAAAGCAGGTGCGGCATGGATCGCCGCGATGACGATACCAGCATCTCGGTGATGACAGCAGCGGATGTGATGCGCCCGACGCCGACAATCGCGGCAGAGGCATTATGGCGGGAAGCAGTGCAATTGCTGCTCGGCAGCGCGCTTGATGCGGCGCCTGTCGTTGACAGCGAGCAACGCGTGGTCGGCATCCTCACCCAGACGGATCTCGCCACGCGCATGAGCGGCGTCGAGCGAACCGAACTGCGCGCGGTGCTGGACGGCGTTCTCACGATCCGCTCGCATCGGACTCTGCTGCGGTGGCACGAATCGCCGCACTGGGAGATGGGCTCCACCGTCGCGACGCTGATGACCGCGCTGGTCGTGACGGTGCGCCCCGAGACGCCACTTTCCATTGTCGCCCGCATGTTGCTCGATCACGACATCACACAGGTTCCCGTCACCGATGCCGACGGCCATATCCGGGGCATGGTGCGGCAACATGACATCGTCGCCGCCGTCGCCATGTGGAGCGCCAGCCTCCTCCCACCCGCCGAGCGCGACGCCTTCGCCGCGTGGGCAGCATCCTGATCGGCGCCATGACGAAGGTGAAATATCGTACGCCAAGCCGTGGAGGCAGGGCGACGGAATATGACACCATCCCATTTGCACGAAATGCGTTCCGGTCATTGACACATGAAAGCATCGTTGTTATCGTATTGCGTGTATATGCACGTATCCCGCGTTCAGTGGAAGGAGCAATGGCGGTGGACGAATCGGCGATGGCGCGCTTGTGTATGTGCGCCAGTGTGCGGCGGGCGAGCCGGGCGCTCACAAACCGCTACGATGACATCCTCGCGCCGAGCGGCCTGCGCGTGATGCAATTCTCCTTGCTCGCCCACCTCGCTAGTGTGGATGAGGCGACACTGACGCGCCTCGCGGAGGTGCGGGTGATAGACCGGACGACGCTGACGCGCAATCTTACCCCGCTCGAACGCGATGGACTGGTAACGGTCACCGCAGGCGAGGATCGGCGCACGCGCGTCGTGCGAATCACGGACGCGGGGCGGGCGGCGAGGCGGCGCGCCTTCCCGTATTGGCGGGAGGCGCAGCAGCAGATTATCACCGGGTTGGGCGGCGAGCGGTTCGACGCGCTGCTCGGAGAGATGGAGGCGCTGAGCACACTGGCGCGATGAAGTTTTCTTGCCACGATACGTGTGTATGCACGTTTACGGGCGTCGTGTAATGAATCGGGAGGAGCGTATGGACGCACAGGACTATCTACAGCGGCAGTTTTCCGAGGTACGGCGGCTCGCGGATGCACCGATGCAGGAGATCACCGAGGAGCAGGTGAACTGGCTGCCGCCCGGCACCGCCAACGCGATCGGTGCGACCCTGCTCCATCAGGCGGTTACAGAGGACGCGATCGTACAGCAGCGATTGCGTGGCGAGCCGCGCGTCTGGGAGCGCGATGGCTGGGCGGAGAAGACTGGCGTCGCGATGACGCCGGGGGGTCGCGGCCACTGGGAAGAATTGAAGGGGCAGACCGTCGCCCTCGCGTCGATCCAGGCGTATGCCGCCGCCGTCCATGCCGCGACAGATGCCTATCTCGCGTCACTAACCGATGCGGAGTTGCGCCGGGAGATGCCGTGGCCGTTCGGCGGCACGCGCACCGTCGCGGATTTTCTCGCGCTCCTCGTCGTTCACACGGTCTTCCACGCTGGGGAAGTCTCCGCGCTCAAGGGCGTGCAAGGTGTGCAGGGCATCTCATTCTGAGGCAATAGATAGTAGACAGCACTGGGGAAAGGGAAAGGGCATGAACGGCACCGAGAGAGCCACCGGCTTGCGCGTCGTGACATTTAATATTTTGCCACTCGCGTATGGTCTCGTAGCGCGCTGGGCTGAGGAAAATGGACACATCGTTGTGCTCGTCGTCACGACGCCAGGGCCGCCCACCCGCCGGACGCCAACCTATCAGGGCGTCATCGAGATGGCGAAACCAGGAGTAGACGTGTTGGTGACGACGCGCCTGCGGCGTGTGGCATTGCCGCTGATCCGCGCCCTCGCGCCGGACCTCATCGTCTCCTTCACGTTCCCGTACCGCATTCCGCCAGAACTGACGGCGATCCCTCGCTACGGCGCGGTGAATCTGCATCCGACCGTGCTGCCGTCGTATCGCGGGCCGAATGTGGCGCGCCCGATCTACGAGGGTGCGCCCGAGATTGGCGCAACGCTCCACTGGACGGAGGAGGAGTACGACAACGGTCGCATCCTCAGCCAACAGAGCGCGCTGCTGCCGGAGGACGTGACCGGGGAGATGATCGGCGCGCTCTGGGGGCCGCTGATGGCGCGCACACTCGCGGAGGGCGCGGCGCGGGCGGTTGCGGGCGATCCCGGCACGCCGCAGGATGATGCCCGCGCCACGTACGCCGCACCGTTCACCGAGGAGGAGCGCTGGCTCAATTGGGCGGAGCCGAAGTACACGCTCCAGCGGAAGGCGGTCGCACTCAATCTCCTCGGCCCGCCGGGGGCAAAGGCACGAATCGCCGGGGAGCCGTACCGCGTGCAACGGGTCGAGGCGCTCCCCGATGCACAGGCCGCATCGCCCGGCGTTGTCCTCGACCGCACGGAGGACGGCTTTGTCGTCGGGGTCGCGGATGGGGCGGTGCAAGTGACTGCCGCGCCACTCGCGGACTGACAGCGCACCCGGTAAAAGTTGCCGCATTACTCGTCCGTGGGCTCGCCCTCCATCGGATGCGCGCGCGCAGCATCAACCTGCGGCAAGTATTGCTCGGACCAACGACAAATCGCGGTGAGGGGTTCGATCAGTGTCTCGCCAAGCGGCGTCAGCGTATACTCCACTTTCGGCGGCACCACCGCATAGACCCTGCGCCGCACCAAACCATTCCGCTCCATGTCGCGCAGCGTCTCCGTCAGCATCTTCTGCGAGAGGCCGATCTCGCGGCGCAGTTGCCCGAACCGCATCGTCCCCCGCGCCAACGCGTACACGACAATTGCCGTCCAGCGGTCGGCGATCAGCGCGAGCACACGCCGCGAACCGCAGTTTGGATCGAAGATGTTTGGCTGGGAAGGGCGCGGGCCATCAATAGTCACCATATGGTCACTATACCACTTTCTCGTGCTTACTTGTCAGTAGACCCATACCGCCCTATCCTGCTTTTAGGACTCAAGTGGGTTCAGTGCGAACGCAACGACGAACTGGAAGGTCACTCTCGATGGCAACTCCCGTACAGATTCACACGCACACATCCGGCGAACAGGGTCTGCTCGTCAACGCCTACCTCGTCGAAACCGATCACGGTGTCGTCGCGGTGGATACCACCCTCCTGCGCGGCGAAGCGCGCGCCTTCCGGGCGGAGATGGAAGCGATCGGCAAGCCGCTTCTCGCGGTACTCATCACCCACGCCCACCCGGACCATGTCGCGGGCCTCGCCGAACTGGTCGGGGACGCGGACGTGCCGATCCTTGCCCTGCCTTCGGTCGTTGCCCTGATGCGCGCCACCGAGGCGGCGAAGCACGCGCAATGGGGGCCAGTGTTCGGCGCGGAATGGATCGCCGAGTGGGCGTATCCGAATCAACTCGTCCAAGACCGGGAAGCGGTCACCTTCGATGGCGTCACCTACCGCATCTACGACATGGGGCCGGGCGGCGACTGCGACGCGAACGGACTCTGGATCATTGAAGGTGAGCCGCATGTCGCCTTCGTGGGCGATCTCGTCTTCAACGGCACGCATGTCTACACTGCGGACGCCTACATCCTCTCCTGGTTGGCGAATCTGGAGAACGCCCGTACGCTGCTTGCGGGTGTCGCGACGCTCTATCCGGGACACGGCGGACCGGGCACGCTGGATGTACTCGACGCGCATCGCGCCTATCTGCTCGCCTACATTGCGGCCGTGAAGGACTTGGCCGAGGGACATCCATCTCTCTCGGCGGAGGCGAAGGAAGAACTCGTCGCGCGCATGAACGCGATCCGTCCCAATGCGGGACTTGGCTTCATGATCGCCCTCGGTGCGGACGCCGTCGCCGCCGAGTTGACCGGGCACAGTACCCACGCGGCAACGGACACGGGGAATGAGCGATGAAGTACACGACTCTGGGGCGGACAGGACTGATCGTCTCCCGCCTCGCCTTCGGTACGATGACCTTCGGCGCGGCGTACGGGGCGATTGCCAAAGTAGATCAGGAGAGCGCGACTGCCCTCGTCGCCCGCGCTCTCGACGCGGGCGTGACATTCTTCGACACAGCGGATCAGTATTCCGGTGGGCAGGCGGAGGAACTGCTCGGTAAGGCGCTCGGCCCCCGGCGCGGCGCGGTCGTCGTCGCGACGAAGGTCGGCCTGCGGATGGATGACACGCCGACGAGCGCCGGACTCTCCGCACACCACATTATCGCGTCGGCGGAGGCGAGCCTGCGGCGGCTTGACACCGATTATATTGATCTCTACCAATTGCACCTGCCCGACCCGCTGACTTCCTTCGACGAGACCGCACGGGCGCTCGATGATCTCGTGCGGCGCGGGTTAGTGCGCTATGTAGGTTTCTGCAACTTCGCGGCATGGCAGGCAGCGACGATGCTCGGCCTGCAGCGGGCACATGGCTACGCGCCGTTCGTCTCCGCGCAGATGTACTACTCGCTCCTGGGGCGAGACATCGAGCATGACATGGCGCCACTGGCGCGGCATGCGGGTCTGGCAATCCTGCCGTGGAGTCCGCTCGCCGGTGGGTTCCTGAGTGGCAAATACGTGCGAGACACCGCCGGGGGTGGAAGCGAGGGACGACGTGCCGAGCTCGATTTTCCACCCGTTGACCGCGATCTCGGGTACGATGTCGTGGACACACTGCGCGCGATTGCCACGGCGCACGGCACAACTCCGGCACGCGTCGCCCTCGCATGGATGCTCGCGCGACCGGGGATCACGTCGGTCATTATTGGTGCGAGCAAGGCGACCCAACTCGACGACAATCTCGGGGCGATTGATCTTGTGCTTGCCCCAGAACAGATCGCGACGCTAGATGCGATGACCGCGCCCGCAGAGCGCTATCCGAACTGGATGGCGACCCGTTTCCCCGATACGACAACCATACGCGCCCTCTCTCCAGAAGGAAGCGCCACAGTACTCCCTCAGTAACTTCGCATCCTCTTGCTTATCAGTGCGTGAGCCGCGTCGTTGGGGTGATGCCGGGGATGCGGCCGCGTTTGGCGACGGGACGACCCGCGATCTCTTTGATGTCCGCCGTGAAGTCAATTGCGGGCGCGGCAGAGATCGCGCTGCCAACGCCGAAGGCGTCCACTGGCGCGTCTTCCGCGCGGAAGCGGGCGATTCGCTCCACGGAGAGACCACCGGAAATGACGATCCGAACGTGGCCGAGGCCCGCGCCGTCCAGCCGCGCGCGCATCTCCCGCACCAGCTCGGGCGTCACGCCACCGCGCTCGGAGGGGGTGTCGAGGCGAACACCCCAGAGGTCGTCGCCGAGCGCCTCCCCGACGCGCAGGGCTTCCTCGACCTCATCATGGAAGGTATCCACGAGGACGACACGGTTCACTGTTGGATCAATCGTCTCGTGGAAGAGCCGTGCCGCCCGCACCGTATCGCCGAGGACGAGGACGAGCGCGTGCGGCATTGTCCCGGAGGGTGGCAGGCCCGCCATTTGCGCGCCGACCAGCGAGGCGCATGCCTGGCAGCCGCCAACAATCGCCGCGTATTCCATCGCGCCGACCGCGTTCGGGTGGATGTGCCGCGCCCCGAAAGCGATCACCGGCACGCCCGCCGCTGCCGTCACCGCCGCCCGCGCCGCTGTCGCCCAGCCGGTGCCGGAGGAGAGATAGCCGAGATACGCCGTCTCGTAAAGGCAGAAGGATTGATAGCGGTCGCGGATGCGGAGCGCCACCTCCTTGCGAGCGATGCTGTCGCCATCTGTGAGGCTTTCGATCACCGCGTCGGGCGAGCAGACCCGTTCGAGCAGCGCGCGAACTTCCCGCATGCCGCAGAGTATCCCCTCCTGCCCCGCGAAAACTTCCATCGTCACGACCGGATTGACCGCCGCCGCTGCGAGAATTTCTTTCGTGCGATGGAAGTAGACATCGGCAGTATCACCGCGCAGCACGGACTCGGTGGGTGCGAACAGCGCATCGTCAGCCATTATTTTCTCCCATAGTAGATAGTAATCAGTAGGTAGTAGACAGTACGACCGATCCCGTTCCATCTGTTACCCACCATCTACTATTTACTGTCTTCTATTCACTGACTACCGCTCCCAGCACACGGCGCATGTGGTCGAGCGCGAAGTGGTGCGCCGCAGGATCGAAGGTCGCCACGCAGTCTGCCGGGACGACGACGGCGTAATCGTGATTCCGCGCATCCGCGACGGTGTGCAGGACACAGATGTCGGTGCAAACGCCAACGATAGTGATAACGTCCGGCCGGAGCCGTGCCAGTCGGGCATCAAGGTCCGTGCCATAGAAGCCGCTGTAGCGCGTCTTCGGCAGGACGTTCGCGGGGTCCGCAAGGTCCGCCAGCGCGGGGATGATTTCGGATTCGGCGGTGCCACGAATGCAATGCGGCGGGAAGATCGCGAACTCTTTGTCGTCCGGCGCGTGATTGTCAGCCACCCAGAGGATGGTCGCGCCTCGCGCCATCTCCTCCTCGATTTTCCTCCGCACCGCCGGAATGATCGCCCGCGCCGCCGCGCCGCAGTCGAGCGGATACCCCGCCTCAAGAAAGCCGCGCAGCATGTCCACAACGATAACGACGCGCCACTCCTGACCCTTTGCGTTTTCCATCGGGAGCCTCCTGATATCGCGATTGTGAAGGAAATCACGATTACAAGAGAGTATAGCACCGCGCGGTCATTTCGTCATCGGCTCGCGCATACGCGGTCTGAAGATGATGCCTATCCCCGAATCACGGCTGCCGCATGAGTTCATGGAGTTTCGTGGCAATGCGCGTTTTGAGCGCGCCGTGGCTTGCTTCGGAGAACTGATATTCCGGCGCGCTCCAGCAATCGCGCGGGTAGAGCCAGACAGGATGCCGGACATACTCCGGCAACTCGGTGTCATAGCGTGGGAAAAGATGCGCATGCAGGAAGGGATCCGTATTGCCGAGGATTTCGTAATTGATCCGGCGCGGGGTCGGCGTGCAGGCCACTGTGATCGCTTCGCCGAGGAGCGCCATATCGGTCAGGAACGTCCGTTGCCCAGCGAGCGGCAGATCGCCGAGTTACGTCACCTGCGGCGCCGCAAGCAGCACGCAATATCCAGGCAAAAACTGCGGTCACCCATCACTGCGTATCCGCCTGGCATCCGGGCGATCACCGTCGGGTTCTCGCCCCGTTCCGCCGCCCCAATCCGATCCTGCTTCCAATCCTCTGTCACGTCCGCCTCCACCGATCGCCACTCAAAGAGAGAATCACGGTATACGTTATTCTCCTCATTCGCTATGGCGTATTTGTTGTGTCCTACACGTTCCTCGCGGCAATTGCCTCTGTTATCCACGGAGCGCAATCAACCCCTGTCTCCTCGATTTCTTCCAGCATTTCGTGGTAACGATCTTCATGAATCACGACATACCGCCGGTCATTGCGTGCAACGATATGGACAGGACCATCGCCCGGCACGCTCTCTACTGCACGGATGCCACGTCGCTTAACTTCTCGCGCGCTGATCGTACGCATTGTCACTCTCCTTCGTGATTGCTAGTGTCGCACATGTTGGACAATGCACACCGATCACAATGATGTGATGCCGACGCCAACGGTATGGAATCCTCGGAATACAGGGCGATGGGCATTTTAGATGCGGCCGTGTGCCCGCAGGCGGTCGTGCAGCGGCATGGATGCGGACTGACGCTGCCGCTCCTCCGCCTCTGCCAGGCGACGCGCGATGTCCCGGTCCAGTTCATTCCGGTGATCCCAGTAGTACGCGAGCGCAGAATGGATCTGACCGAGGGAGAGATACGGAAACTGGAAATGCAATTCTTCGGGACTCCAGCCATATGCGCTCTGCGCGGTGATCAATTCGACAACCTTCATTGTCGTATCCGCAATGAAAGGGATGCCGTCGGTGTCAACGACGATGTGTTTGTAACGCGTTTCGGCGAATGGCATCATCCTAACCTCCATACCAGAGGAACAGAGTACCGTGGTATGTGTCATGTGTTTCCGCACAAAGCATAGCACAACAGACTCGTGGACGACGCGAGCGATTCTCCCGTACACTGCGGGGAAGGAGGCGCGGGCGATGAGTGTCCAGCACAGGCGATATGGGAGCCAGGAAGAGGCGCAGGCGGCGCAGCGGGCCTACTACAACGAGGTGATGCCGACCCAAACCGAAGGGCGGTTCCGCTCCGGCGCATTGCAGTCACTCTATCTGGCGCGGCGGATCGCCTTCGCGCGGCAGTACATGCCACCCCACGCCCGCTGGCTCGACCTCGGCTGCGGCGATGGGGTGATTACGGCGGCAATCGCGGCCTTCGCGGATGAAGTCGTTGGTGTGGATATCAGCGACCGCAACATTGCCGTGGCGAGCGACCTGCGTGCCCGCCCGAATGTCCGCTACATCCGCGCGGCGGTCGAGGAGCCGGAGCGGTACGCGGACGGTCGGCCCTTCGATGCGGTCTCCGCCTTCGAGGTGTTGGAGCATGTCTACGACCCGGTGACCTTCCTGCGCGATGCCGTCGCGCAACTGCGGCCCGGTGGCGTCCTGCTCCTCTCGACGCCGAATGCCGCCAGCCTGACGCGCCAGCTGAAGCGCCGGTTCCGCCCGCTCGTCCGCCGTGCCGGATATACGGACGCCGACACCCTGATCGAGGAGCATCACCACGAATACACCTTGCCGGACCTCCGGCGCCTCACGCGCGACGCCGGCCTGACAATCGTCAAGGAGGATGGCGTCGTGCTTCTTCTTCCCTTTCCGAACACGCTGGAACGCATCACCCAGTGGCGACCGATCCACGCCCTCAATGTCCGCTCCGGCGGCTGGTATCCGCCCCTCGCCGCCGAATGCTACCTCGCCGCGAAGAAGGGATGAGCGGGCATCAAGTGGATAGCGGATAATGAGAGCGCGGGATCCCTCCTCATTGCTCGTTGCTCGTTGCTCTCATTCAGCGCGTCACCCCGGCGACGAAGCGGTGCTTGCGTTCCACCGGGTCCCACCCATGCCGCACGATACTGTTCCCATCGGCGATCCTAGCGACGATCACCGCCGGGCCATCGCTGCCGAGCGCATCCACGACCGCGCGCTCGAACCCCTCCGCGGTTTGCGGCGTCGCGACCTGCGGGATGCCCGCGCCACGGGCAATCATCGCGATGTCGGTCACGTCGGCGGCAGCGTTCCGCTGCGAACCGGTGAGCGCGTACGTCCCATTGTCCATGATAACCAAAAGATACCGGCGCGGCCGCATCCGGGCGATCGTCGCCAGGGAGCCGAGGTTCATCAGCACACTCCCCTCGCCCTCCAGCACGACGACATGCTCGTCGGGCCGCGCGAGCGCATAGCCCAGCCCGAGCGACGACGCAAGCCCCATCGAGCCGAACATATAGAAGTTCTGCGGCCGGTCCCCGGCGGCGTACAGATCGAACCCCGCGTTGCCGATCCCCGCGAAGACCGCCTCGTCGGTCAGATGTGCCAGCACTCGCCGCGTCAGATCCAGCCGGTCCATCACTGCAACCATGATGCGCTTCCTTATTCTGGGGATATGTCGGGCTATGCTGTCCGCAACGGAGTGTTACGCGCGTATTCCGCAAGATCGCGGCCCGCCGCGACCATTGCAGTATTCTTTCCTTCATCGCGCAGAAGGCCCCATGTCATCACGGCATCGCTACCGTGCAACTCGATCTCTTCGACGACGTATGCCAACGCCTCGAACTCAGTATCGAAATCAGCGACGAGGTTATTTGTCTCGCTGTCCCAAAGACCAAAAACGGTCTTCATTACGTCACCTCTCCTCAGGAACCCGCACCAGTTGGACGGACGTTACACACTTCAGCAGATCATCCGCATTGCCCCAGAGGGTATAGTGCCCCTCAGTCTTTCCTGTCCTTTCATACGTTATACGTCCATCGCTGGGAATTGCAAGCGCGGCGATAAACGTCCCCTGCGTGGGAAACTCCATCGCTTTCTGGCGCGCCTGATCCAGTGCCTCGAAGACAGACAACCCTTCCCAAAGCCGAACGAACGCTGGCCTCCGGGGTATCGTTTTCCCGACATCTCTGTCAGACAGGAAATCCTCTCGAACGGGAGGCATATGGTGTATGGTTCGATAGAAGGTGCGTGATTCCCGAACAACGTCTTCTTCCGTTGACATCATCGCGGCTTATTGAGATCAAACAGATCGGCACGCTCGTCCTCAGTCATGCCGGTCTCATCGAGCGCTTGCTTTACCGCTATCGCAAGTTGCGCCACATCCTCACGAATCTTCAGGGCAATCGCATCTAACCAGCGATGACTTTGAGCAGATACCGCTCATCCCAGCCTGCCTTGAGCCGCTTGTTCTTGATCCCGACCTTCGCCGTCCGCTCCTGCTTCAGCAGATTGAGGGCAATATGCCGCAGCACCACCAGATTCGCCGCGCTCGCTCCCTGTCGCGCCCGGCTCTCATCCTCGCGAAAGGCGATGTCCAGCACCCAATGCAGGCCATTCTCGATCCCCCAATGGCCCCGCACCGCCCGCCCGAACGTCGCTGCGTCGGTCAGACTGGTCAAGTAATACCGCCGCTCGCGGCTGACCTTGCCCTTTTCCCGCCGTTCCGCTTCCACCATGCCGATGCCACGCAACCCCGCCCATTCCCCGTCGGGATCGAGGTGCGCAAGCGTCACGGGATCGCTGATCGTCCAATACCGCCGGATTTCCACCCGCCCGTGCCCGCCATCCACCGTCTCCGCCGCATCGTGATCGTAGTCGGCGAAGTCAGTGGCCTGGGCATCAGTGAAGAGATGGACAACCTCGTGATAGAGCGTCTCCTGATTCTCCTTGAGGGCAAGGACGTAGTCCGCTTCGCGATCAATGATCGTCTGGGCGATTGCCGTTTGGCAGCCCATCGCATCAATCGTCACGATACACCCCTTCAACATCAGCAGGTTGAGCAGGGCAGGCAGCGCCGTGATTTCGTTACTTTTCTCTTCCACCGCTTGTTGTCCGAGCACAAGGCGATTGGCGCTCGCCCAGGCGCTCACCATGGGTACTGCCGCCTTGCCCGCTCCCCGGTCATGGGAGCGCCGCACCGTCTTGCCATCGCAGGCGATCACCGCTCCTTCCGTCTGGATCATCGTCTGCTGTACCCAGGCGAGGAAGCAGTGCTGGAACTGGTCAGGATCGAGGGCGGCGAAGACGCGCCCGAAGGTATCGTGGGAAGGAATGCCGCTGGGCAAGGTGAGGAAGGTGTCGAACCACTCTCGCTTCGCCTTGCCGTATGCCTCCATCGCCACCCACTCGTCGGCGCCACTGATGATGGCGCACAAGGCAATAGTCAGAATATCGAGGAGTTGATGCTCCGGTAGGTGTATGGGGAACGGTGGAGTAGGGGGATGAGACAGGGAAATGCGAGTTCGATAGAATCTTCTTTGTCGAGAAGGAGAGACTATGAACCCGCACGCCGTATTTTGTCCCAATCCCGACTG
>JBPCPB010000466.1:0-4174 GCA_050999735.1 Thermomicrobiales bacterium
ATGGGCGAACTCTCGCGCCGCCTCCGCTCCCGCAAGACGGACGACCCGCTCGCCCTCTCCCGCCGCATCAACATCGCCAGCCGGGAAATCGCGACGAGCGAACTCTTCGACTACTTCGTCATCAACGAATCGGAGCAGATAGACCGTGCGGTCGAGCAGATTCAGCAGATCGTCACCGTCGAGAAACTGCGCATCCACCCACGCGAGGTGGATTTGTAAGAGAACCTAACCCCCCGGCCCCCTTCCCTAAAAGGAAGGAGGAGCAAGCCTTCGGGAAATTCGGGCGTTCGGGGAACACCCGAAAGGATGGAATGAGTCACCCCTTCCTGTGAGGGAAGGGGCCGGGGGTTAGGGTTCCCTACCCGGAACACCAGCTGCCAATGCGGAATCCTTACAACAAAGTCTCCAGCGGATGCCGAAACCGGCACATCGGCGGGCATGGCGGTGACGTTGTAATCCTGTGCAGACGGCGCACCATGTGTTTCCCAATGAGCGAACACGCGATCGAGCCAATCTCCGGTCTGTAGATCGCCGTATATGAGCGTCATCATATCCGCCGTGCCGTCCATCGTGTCGGCGAGGCGGATGATCGTTCCGCCGCCCGCTGCCAGATCGAAGATTCCATAGCCGTGGCCGACGAAGCCGTAGCGCGCGTCGTCCGAGGAGACGAAGGCGAACACACGCGGTTGTCGCGTATCCGCAAGCGCAAAGGCAAGCGCAGAGAACCAACCGTGCTGTACGCCCGCGATGGCGCGCGAAACAGGCGGTTTTTCGAGCAGTGCGGCGATCTGGTCAGCGTCGTGTGCGGCGCCATTCGTCATCATCAAACGCAGACCGGGAGCGACGCGGTTCGTGCGGCTCCCGGCCGCGCCATCGCCCATCCTGCCGCGCAAGGGCATGAATGAGCAGGGCTGGAGCGAGCGGCTGCGCAGCACGCCGTCCGCTTTCGCGAAGGCGATGGAGAACTGCGCCGGGCCAACACTGAGCGGCAGGACGAGCACGCCGCCGGGCTTCAATTGCGCGAACCATGCCGGGGCAATATCCCCGGCGTTCACCGTGAGGATGATCCGGTCATAGGGAGCGTTCGGCGCGTAGCCTGCCGCGCCGTCACCGGTGATAATATCTATATCTGTGATGCCAACCGACGCGAGATGCGCGCGGGCGGCGTCGGTGATATCCGCATCAATGTCTACGGTCGTGACGTGCCCGGTGGGGCCGACGAGCGTGCGAAGCAGGGCGGCGTTGTACCCGGTGCCCGCGCCGATCTCCAGCACCTGCATGCCCGGTGCGAGCGCCAGTTGTTCGAGCATTTCGGCGACCATCGCGGGCTGCGAGGCGCTGGAAATCGAGACATCACCGGCGAACTTCGTCGCGACGGCATCATTTGCGTAGGCGCGGTCGAGCGATACATCGGGCAGGAATGTGTGACGCGGTACGACAAGCATCGTGGCGCGGACCGATGCATCACGCAGTATGCCATCGCGTTCAAGTTGGGCGATCAATGCGGCGCGGCGCGTAGTCGCTTCGTCCGGTTGCATGGAGCGATGCTCCTATTCCGCGATTGCCGCGCGCTCTGCCATGTGATCTGCCGTCTCTTCATCCTCGTCGTCAGCGTCCGGGGCGTTCGGATCGCGCGGCGGCACGTACCGCAGTTGGGCTTCCGGATTCTCCATGTAGTCGGTGAACATAATCCCGTCGAGGTGGTCAATTTCGTGCTGGAGAACGCGGGCGAGAAAGCCATCGGCGGTGATCTGGATTTGGCGATCCTGCATATCGTACGCGCGGACGACGACGGAAATATCGCGTTCCACCGGCCCATACCAGTAGTGCAGAGAGAGGCAGCCTTCGTCTTCGATCTCCTTACCGCCCCGCCGCCGGATGATCTGCGGATTGTAGAGAACGCTCTGGAAACCGGGATCTTCTTCGTCGAGGTACTTGGGGGGGATATTGACGGCAATCATTCGGACAGGTTCGCCAATCTGCGGTGCGGCGATGGCAATGCCATCGCCAGCGGCAGTGAGCGTCTCGACCAGGTCGCGGGCGATTTGTATCGCTTCCTCGTCCAACCGGCTAATCTTCCGCGCGCGCGTCCGCAGGATCGCATCGCCTTCCGGGGTATTGATTTGCAGTATCTCTCGCTTCGCCATTCGTCTCCTATCCTCTCTTTTCACTCGATGATAACACCAGAAGCGCCCTGCGACCACGAAAATCGCTCGAAACCAAATCGTCGCAAAGGACACAAAGACGCAGGGGACGCAAAGAGGGAATGAAGGGAAACAAGACAATATTCTCTCTGTCCCCTTTGCGTCCTTTGTGCTCTTTCGGGTGCCCTTTGGGCAGTATTTGCGGTTCAATCGGTTTCGGCCCGGAAATGGTGCATTGCAATGGGTGAAAGGGAGCGTGAACCCGGTTTCGCCTTGACACTCGAAAGCCGCGAAACGTATGATGACTGTGGAACGGTTTCACCGAGGGGGAAGGGGTGACCGCGATGCGGATTGAGATGCTGGCGAGCCTGGCATGGCTGGGATTTTGGTGCATATTCTTTCCGCGTGTTGCACGCCCCTTCAGTCCGCGACCGCCCCAACGACTATTTCACCAGGCAGGTGCCCCGAGTGCGCTTCAACGAACCGACACGAAACGGGGACACGAAGGGATGATTTCAGATGGGATTCGTCGCAGGGTTGGTGGGCCTGATTGTCGGGCTTGCCATCGGAGCGGCGGTGGCATGGGTGATTTCCTCGCGCATCAAAGATACGAGAGCGCGCGACGAACGACAGCAAGCCCAGGCCGACGCCGAACGGATTATCGAAGCAGCGAAGGCGCAAGAGCGAGAACTGATTCTCTCCGCCAAAGATGACGCGCTCCGTCTCCGCGAGGAGATCGAGCGCGAACAAAAGGAGCAGCGCGCCAATATCCAGCGGCAGGAGCGCCGTATCCAGCAGAAAGAGGAGACCCTCGACCGCAAGTCCACGCAGATCGAAAAGCGCGACCAGGACCTCGATCTTCGCGAGGAGGAGGTGGCCGCAATCCGCGTGGAAGCGGAGACGCTGCGTGGTCGGCAGATCACCGAACTGGAACGTGTCTCGAATCTGACGCGCGAGGAGGCGCGCGGCATCCTCCTCGCTTCCATCGAGGAGGAAGTGCGGGACGCCGCGAACCGCCGCACGCGCGAGATCGAAGCCGAAGTGAAGGAAGACTCCGACCGCCGCGCCCGCGACATCCTCATGACCGCGATTCAGCGGTGCGCGCCCGATTACGTCGCGGAAGGTCTCGTCACCACCGTGCCGCTCCCGTCGGACGACATGAAGGGGCGGATCATCGGGCGTGAGGGGCGCAACATTCGCGCGCTCGAACAGGCGCTCGGCGTGGATTTGATTATTGATGACACGCCCGAGGCGATCATGGTCTCGTCGTTCGACCCGGTGCGCCGCGAGACGGCCCGCCGCGTGCTCGCGAAACTGTTGCAGGATGGCCGGATCCATCCAACGCGCATCGAGGAAGTGACGGAGCGCGTCACGGCGGACATGGATCAGGTCATCAAGGAGGAGGGCGAGCGCGTCGCCTATGAAGCGGGCGTCGCGGGGCTTCATCCCGAACTGATCCGGCTGATGGGGCGACTGAAGTTCCGCACCAGTTACGGCCAGAATGTCCTTCAGCACTCGCTGGAAGCCTCGATCATCGCGGCGGGTATCGCGGCGGAGATCGGCGCGGACATCAACGTCGCCAAGACGGCCGGTTTCCTGCACGACATCGGTAAGGCGGTGGATCACGAAGTTGAGGGGCCGCATGCGTTGATCGGTGCGGAGATCGCCCAGCGACTCGGCCGCTCGTCGCGCATCGTCCATGCAATCGCGGCGCACCACGGCGAGGTGCAGCCGGAGACGGTCGAGGCGTTCATCGTCGCGACGGCGGATGCGATCTCCGGCGGGCGACCCGGCGCGCGGCGCGAGATGGTGGATCTCTATATCAAACGACTCGAAGCGCTGGAGAGCATCGCGAACTCCTTCCCTGGCGTGGAGCGCTCCTTCGCCATCCAGGCCGGTCGTGAGGTGCGGATTGCGGTTAAGCCGGATGTCGTGGACGATCTGACGGCGACGCGCCTCGCGCGCGATGTCGTCAAGAAGATCGAGGAGACGATGGAGTATCCCGGCCAGATCAAGGTAACGGTCATTCG
>JBPCPB010000478.1:0-11406 GCA_050999735.1 Thermomicrobiales bacterium
AGAACCCCGTTTCCTTCGCGACGCTTGAGGCCAAGTTCCGTGGCCTCGTCACGCCGCGCTACGATAGCGCACTCGCGGACTGCGTGATCGCCGCCGTGCGCGATCTCGATACCTGCTCGGATGTCGCGATGATGATGCGCGACGTTCAGTCCGCGATCCATATCGCGGCAGAACGCGGCTGATCTCCGTAAAGAGACTTGCCGAGCGCACGCGAGGCCGTTATCCTCTGCGCATGGATGAACGACTGCCCGACACGCCGTTTTCCGGTGACTTTCCCATCGCGGTCCTGCTTTCCGGGCAGGGCCGGACGCTTGCGAACATTCTCGCCCATATTGAGCGCGGTGATCTGCCTGTCGCCGTGCGCTGCGTGATCGGCAGCAAGCCCGGCATTCGCGGCCTGACGATCGCCGCCGACGCCGGTATTCCTTGTCATGTCATCCCGCGACGCGACTTCGCCAGCACGGAAACATTCAGTGCTGCCGTCTGGGAGACCCTGGCGGCCTACGACATCCGGCTGGTCGTGCATGCGGGGTTCCTGCACAAACTGCTCGTACCGGTGCGGTGGGAAGGGCGCGTGCTCAATATCCATCCGTCGCTGCTGCCTGCGTTCGGCGGTAAGGGAATGTATGGGCAGCATGTGCATGCGGCGGTGCTCGCGCACGGGTGCAAGGTCTCCGGTTGCACCGTGCATATCTGCGACGATGCCTACGACGCAGGCCCAATCGTCGCGCAGCAGTGCGTGCCGGTGCGGGACGACGACACGCCGGAGACGCTCGGCGAGCATGTCTTCGCCGCCGAGTGCGCCTTGTATCCGGCAGTGATTCGCGCCTTCGCGGAGGGGCGTATCCAACAGGCCGGGCGGCGCGTTACAATAGCGACGGGCACACCGGCGTGCTCGCGGACGTGAACGGAGGAGTCGGACATGCGCTTGATCTGGTTTAACACCCTCCTGTGCATCGCGGTGATCGTCGTCGCGGCGAGCATCTACACGGGTGTCGCGGACTCCGTGCGGCTCATTTTCTCGCTCGTGATCGTCGCCCTCGGTCTCTATCGCCTCGCGGACATCGTGCGGGAGTAGTGGGGCAGTAGACAGTAGGTAGCGGGGCAGTAGACAGTAGACGGTAGTCAGCAGTCGGAACTCGCACCGCCAGCAGTCCTTACCGATGAGATGACGAAGCCTCGGGCCGATTTTCGGCCCGAGGCTTCTGACTACTGACTACTGACTACTTCCCGTCTACTTCTTCCAAGCGACGCGCCACAATGAGGCCGTGAGGACGAGGGCGACGGCGAGAGGCATGAGCCACCACGCAACGATTGCATGGTGCGCCAGAAGTGCGGTGAGCGCCAGCGCGACAACGACGACCGCCGCGACGGTCCAATCATCGCCAACGATAAAGTCATACCAGAACTGGAAAAAGCCCGTGATGTACTTCATCGGTTAATCTCCCGCGCCGCGCACGGCGGGCGTCGTCGCCACGGTCCGCGCATGTTGCTGCTTGAGCAGCGCCACCAAACCGAATGAGACGAGGATGATGAATACGAGGATTGCCAGGATCGCGCCATCGCTTCCCGGCCATGTGACACCCGCGCCCTCCGCGCCCCAGAAGGTACCGAACGTCGTCAGCATGATCCCGACCGCGAACTTCATCGTGTTCTCCGGCACGCGGCTGAGCGGCGCGTGGATCAGCACACCGACAACGCCAACGATAATAATCGCCGCTGCCGCACCCGCCGCCGCCAGCGGGATACCGCCGCGTCCGTGCGTGGCGCCAAAGGTCAGGACGATAAAGGCGACTTCCAGCCCTTCGAGGAAGACCCCCTTGAACGAGAGCGTGAACGAATACCAGTCCATCCCCGCCCGCACGATCGTCCCGGCCTCGCGCGCCGCTTCGATCTCCTCACGGTACGTTGCGTCTTCATCATGCAGCGCCTTATAGCCGCTGGCGCGCATGATCGCCTTACGCAGCCACTGAAGGCCGAAAATCAGGAGCAACGCGCCGACGACGAGGCGCAGGCCGTTGATTGGGATACGCGTCAACGCCGGGCCAAGGGCCGCCACGACGACCGCGAGCGCCGCTGTCGCCGTCGCGACACCGATCAGCGCCGACCGCCAGCCGCGCGTCACACCAACGGCGAGGACAATCGTCAATGCCTCGACCATCTCCACCGTCGAGGCGAGAAAGGCGGCGAGGACGAGAAAAATCGCACTCGTATTCATGTACCCATCTCCTTCTCCTTTTCTGAACGCTTCATCTTGAACTGCACCGGCTCAATGACTGGAAGCCCCAAAACACCAGGAACAGCATCCGGCGATCCGCCGGGGGTGTCATCGCTACTGCGCCGGTAGACTTCCTGCTCGAACGCGTTCAGCAATTCCTGGCATTTCTCGATCCAGCGCGCGACTTCATCGTGCCGCCCCGCGCCGAACCAATCCCGCTCAACGATCCGCGCATACCATCGCCGAATTTTCTCGAGGTCCTGCCCAATCTCCTCCGCCTCCTCGAAGGTGTAGTTCTGGCGAAAATGCTCGAACTCGATCTCCTTGACGAACTTCGTCTCGCACTCCTCGATGATTTCCGCGTATTCCTTGTCGCGCAACACCTGAAAGGCCGCGACGATTTTCGCCGCGTCGTCCGCCGCGAGGTGTGGCACTTCGAAGCGCGTGTATTCGCCTTCCATCTCCGGGATTTTCGCCGTCACCCGGGCCAGATCGTCCCGGACGGCGGGCAAGTCGGGCAGGATGCAGACACATTGTTGCAAATAGAGCGCGCCCATCCGTTTCAAATCGCGCCAGACCGCGACCCGCTTGCTCGTCGGCTCCGTTGGCACCCGATAGACGAGGAGCAGCCATCCGTGGTCCGACATATCATCCTCATGCGCGAACGTCTGTTGCAATGTAACACCTGTACATGCACCCATGATACGCATTCGGCGTGAACCGTGTCAAGAGAGAATGGCTGACAAAATGCGCCTAAAAGCCAGTAGGTTGCCGAGGCTCGATATCGGTAGCCGGGTGCCCTTTGGGCAGATTTCCCGCCTGCGTCCCGCTCGCAGGCGGGAAAGCCTGCGCTACCGGGAAAATGCCTCACCTGCATCGCTCCTCCTCCGGTTTTACCCGCGTGCTATACTGACCCTCCGGTTCGCGACCGGGCGCTGAGAACCGGGGAGAGGTGGGATACCGGGGTGCGATGGATCGCGATCGGATTGATAGTGATAGGCGCGCTGCTCCTCGTCGTCTCGCTCTTCGCGGATGTGTTCGGGATTGGCGCGGTCGGCAGTGGTTTTGGTTGGAAGCAGTTAATCGGCACGATGATCGGGGCAGGTCTCTGCCTGGGCGGGGCGCGCGGGTGGTGGGAAATGTCTCACACGCATGGACACGGAACGGAGCGTGAAGGTTGAAGGGAGTGATCCTCGCGGGCGGGTTGGGGACGCGGCTCTATCCGCTCACCCACGCTACGAGCAAGCAACTCTTGCCCATCTACGACAAGCCGATGATCTACTACCCGATTCAGACACTTGTGCGCGCCGGGGTGGATGACATCATGGTCGTCACGGGCGGGCCGCACGCGGGCGATTTTCTCCGCGTGCTGCGCAACGGGCGGCAGTTCGGCGTGCGCCACCTCGAATATATGTATCAGGAGAATCCGGAAGGCGGGCTGGCGCAAGGGTTAGGCCTGTGTGAGGAGTTCGTGAACGGAGATAGCGTTGCCTTTATCCTCGGCGACAATACGACCGATGCGGAGATTCGCCATGCCATCGAGCGCTTCGAGGAGGGAGCGATGGTCTTCCTCAAGCATGTGTCGGACCCGGAACGGTTTGGCTGCCCGGTCTTTTCCGCCGATGACCCGCTCCGGATCGAGCGGATTGAGGAGAAACCGGCCTATCCCGGCAGCCCGTACGCCGTCACGGGGCTCTACATCTACGACGCGCATGTGTTCGATTACATCCGTGGCATCACCCCGTCGGCGCGCGGGCAATTGGAGATCACCGATGTGAACAACGCCTATCTCCGGGACGGCAAACTGGCGTGGGAAGAATTGGATGGCTTCTGGAGCGACGCCGGGACGTTCGAGAGCCTGTACGGCGCGAATAAATACTGGGCCGAAAAATCAGGACTAAGGACTGAGGACTAAGGACTGAGCGATGGATAACCGAGACTGGGGCGCTGATGACGAGGCGAGGGCTTCTCTTAGTCCTTAGTCCTTAGTCCTAAAAGAGGGCACCGATGTTTGAGCAGGAAGAGCAATACGCCGCGGAAGCCATCGCGCGCGCGCTTGAAGCGATGGGGTACACACCGCCCGCGAAGATTGCCATGCGGCCGATACCGCTCGAAGGAGTGTGGGGCGTCGGTTCGGCGGTGGCGATGCAATTGGGGGTCAAGGATAAAGCCACTGTCGCGGCGATCGCGGCGGGTATCGCGGAACGGCTGCGCGCGCTCAATCACTTCGCGGATGTCTATGTCCAAAACAATTTCGTCAACTGCATCTTCGACAAGAATAAAATCGTCACTGCGGTTATCCAATCCGTGCGCATGGCGGGCGATGAGTATGGGCGCGGCGCGGCGATCCCCGGTCGTGTAATGATTGAGTATGCTCAACTGAACACACACAAGGAATTCCACATCGGCCACCTGCGGAATGTGGCGCTCGGCGCGGCGCTCGTGCGGATCATGCGCTTCGCGGGGTACGACGTCGTCGCGGCCTCGTACATCGGCGATATTGGCAAGCACGTCATTATGTGCCTCTGGTGCTACCGCGAATTTCACATGGGGCAGGAGCCGAAAGACCCCGCGCAGCGCGGGCGGTGGCTCGGCGAACTCTATGTCGAGAGCAATCAGCGGCTCGCGTACCGCAAGGATGTCAGCGACTTCATCGCCCGGCTCGTCCTGGAAGACATGGTCTTCAATGGCCAGGTTGATTCCATCATGAAAGAGTTGATCCACGCCGGTGTTCCCAATGGGGATGTCGCGAAGCTGCTCGGCGTACTCGTCAGCCACAAAGCATTCGATCCCACCGCCTATATGAACGATGAGATGATCCAAATTTTCTGGAAGCATATCGGTGCGGAATTGCGCTCCGAGAAGAAACGCGACGCGATCAAGCATCAGGTGGACGGCCTGAACTCCGATTCGCTTGCCGGTTTGTGGAGCGAATACCAGCGGCTCGACGCCCACTTCACCGTGTGGTGGGCGCCGAGCGCGACATGGGAGGCCGAAGTGCGCGCGCTCTTCCTCGCGTGGGATCGCAAGGAGAAGGATGTCGTCGCGCTCTGGGAAAAGACGCGGCAATGGAGCCTCGATGAACTGCTGCAACTCTTCGCGGCACTCGGCGCGCCGATTGATGTCTACTTCTACGAGAGCGAAGTCGAGGAGCCGGGCCGCGCCATCGTCCAAAATTTGCTCGAACGCGGCATCGCGGAGATCAGCGACGGGCTTCCCGTGGTCAAGATTGACGAGAAGTTGGGCCTGGCGAAGGAGACCTATCGAACGCTGCCGATCCTTCGTTCCGATGGTACAACGCTCTATGCGACGAAAGACTTGCCGCTCGCCGCAGTGAAGTTCGATCAGTACCACATAGACCGCTCGATCTACGTGGTGGACCTCCGGCAGTCGTTCTATTTCCAGCAGATCTTCAAAATCCTTGAACTGATGGGCTTCCCGCAGGCCGCGCAGTGCCGCCATCTTCCCTATGAGTTCCTGACCTTGCCGGAGGGGGCGATGTCCTCGCGCTCCGGCAACGCGGTCTTCTTCGAGGATGTCGCGGCGGACGCGCTGGCCCGTGCCCGCGCTGCCGTGGACGAAAAGAATCCCGATTTGCCGGAGGAGACGAAGACGGAAATTGCGCGGGTGATTGGCATTGGCGCGCTCCTCTATGGCATGCTCGATCGCGATAATACGACGGGGATCGTCTTCGATTGGGAGCAGGCGCTCTCGTTCGACGGCCACGCCGCGCCGTATATCCAGTACGCGCACGCCCGCGCCTGCCGCATCCTCGAACGCGCGCAGGCGGAGGGCATCGCCTTGCCGGATGCGACGACCGCTGTGCATCTCGCGGCGCCCGCAGCCGAAGAGATGAATCTGCTGGAGCAGATCGGCAACTTTCCGGCGGAAGTGCGCCGCGCGGCGGAGACAGACAAACCGCTCATCATCTCGAACTACGTCTACGATCTCGCCAGGCGTTTCTCGGATTTTTACAGCGCGTGTCCGGTCATGCAGGCGGAACCGGAAACCCGCCTCGCCCGCCTCGCCCTCGTGGACGCCACGCGCCAAACCCTCGCCAATGGCCTTGCCCTCCTCGGCATCCAAGCCCCGACCGTGATGTGAAACCGGTGAATTTAACCACAGAGGACACAGAGAAGACGCAGAGAGCACAGAGGAAGATATGGTGAAGGATCGTACGCGAACCCTGATATTCCTTTTTGCTCTGTGTTCTCTGTGTCCTCTGTGCCCTCTGTGCTTGATCGTCTCTTTTCCTTCGTAGGGTGGTGCGTGTGAGCATTGAGGGCGCAGTGGGGCGGAATCGGTTGCGGGAGGGGCCGGTTGTGCCGGTGCTTGCGCCGCTCTGGTTGGGATCGGAGGCGCCGGGCGTGGCAAATGGCCCGGCGACGCTCGACCGTGCCCTGCGTGCCCATCTCGCGGGGTGGGGGCCGGATGGGATCGCTCCGCGCCTGCGCCCTTCGATCCGCCTCGAGGGGCCGGAGGAGACACCGGCAGCGGGTGGCGACGCGCACTTCAAGCACCTCGCAGCGGTCTCCGGCTTCTGCCGCACGCTGGCGACGACTGTAACGGAGACGATACAGGCAGGCGCGCTCGCGCTCGTCATCGGTGGCGACCACGCGATCAGCATCGGCTCGATTCCCGGCGCGCAGGCGGCACTTGGCTCCGATGCGCGGCTCGGCGTCATCTGGCTCGACTCGCATGCGGATTTGAACGATGCCCAGACGACACCGAGCGGGCATATCCACGGTATGCCGCTCGGCATCGCCCTGGGTCGGGAGCGGCACCCGGCGTTCCACATTACCGGCCCACCACCGTGGATTCGTGAGGAGGATGTCACCCTGATCGGTATCCGCCTGCTCGATCCCGGCGAGCGGTCATTCCTGCGGAAGAGCGGCGTGCGTGTCTCTCCCGTCGAGGATGTGGATGCGCGGGGGATGGCGACGGTCGTCCACGAGGCGGTAGAGGCGATGGTCGCGTCCGGTGTGGACGCGGTGCATATCAGTTTCGACCTCGATGTGCTCGATCCCCTGGCGATGACCGCCGTCAACACGCCGGTGCCGGGTGGCGTGACGGTTTCGGCGTGTGCGGCGGCGCTTCGGCATCTGCTCGACGCGCGCCTGCCCGTCATCTCGGCGGACATCGTCGAACTTGATCCGACGCACGACCAGGAATACCGCGGCGTCCTCACTGCCGCCTACCTTGCAGGTGTCCTCCTCGGCGCGACGACGCTGTAGGAAAGCAATTTGCGCGTTTGCCGCCTGTCGGACCGCGCTGCTATACTGCCGCCCATGGCGGGATCGGGCGGCCATCGAACAACGAACTCAGAAAATCCGCATAATTGGGCGTTCGAGGGGAGTATTCGGCGTGCAAAATCCGTTATCGTGGGACTATCTGACCAATGTGCCGACGCGCGACCAGATTTTTGGCCCGCTCTCCATCACGTATCTCGCGATCTTCGTGCTCGGTCTGCTCGTGACGGTGCTCGTCAACAATCGGGTGCGTCGCATCTTCCCCAATGACCGGATCCATCGCGAGACGCTTCACAAGATCACGTATCGGGCGATGTGGGGATGGGCGACGGGGCTGGTCTTTTTTGGCTGCCGCGTACTTGGGTTGAATTTCCTCGGTTGGCGGCTGTGGGAATACGTCTGCATGATCGCCGCGCTCGCCTGTATCGCGTACACCGCCTGGTGGCTGCGCGCGAAATATCCCGCGCGGGTTGCGAAGTTCCGCAAGGAGCAACGTCGCAAGGCATATCTGCGGCCCGGTAGCGCCGCTGCCTTCACGCTCTCGAATACGACCCGTGGTGATGTTGGCGCGAAAGCCGACCGCCAGAAGCGCCTCGACCGTGCCGATCCTGCCAACCGCCCGGCCGCGCGTCGCCAGCAACCAAAGGCATCCGCGAAAAAGTAGTCGCCCGCAGGTCAGCGACAAAAAGACCGGAGGCGCAAAACCTCCGGTTTCGCATGCGAGAATTCGAGAAAAGGTCGTGCACCCATGATTCGATCAGCGACTCTCCAGCTTGCCCGCGGATTCGCGGCTCCAGCCAGGCACTCCCACGTCGCTCAGAAGGGACTTCTTACCGTTGCTACCTTCCGGTCCTGGCGGGGTTCGCAGGCTTCTGACGCATAGGACCCAACTCTCAACGCCGTTCCACCGCAACAGTCCTACAGAGCCGGACCTCACAGGGGAATTCAACCCCGCTAAAGCGGATTGCGGGTACAGGGCACCGCTAGCTCCCCGTCTAGCACGACCAAGGCGTATTCTACGCCCGTTCACTGGCAGCGTCAAACGGCGAGATAGTAGTCAGTAGTCAGTAGTCGGTAGCCAGAAGGGAAACACGCGACGCCTCCGCTTTCAACTGACTACTGACTACTGACTACTGGCTACTTCCCGTAGAGGTATGCATCTTGCTCAATGATAGAAACGAACGGGCCATGCGATGGAGTGTGGCGACTGATTGAACGGAAGGAGCGCGGCAATGCGTATTAATCTCGGCTCGAAAGTGATGACGGCGGACGGCACGGACGTTGGCAAAATTGACCGGTTGGTCGTAGATCCGCGTTCAGATCGAATGCAGGAATTTGTCGTGCGCAAGGGGTTTTTCGTCGAGCACGATGTCATCATCCCAATTGGCGAAGTCGAGGATCGTGGCGGCACCGACGATGACAACACGATCCATCTGCGGATGACGGCGGATCAGGTGAAGCAATTGCCGGAGTTCGTTGAATCGTCGTATATGGCCGCGCCGGACGGTATGTATCCGGGCCTCTTCGGCGATTCCGTTGGGATGGCTGGTATGGGTGGTGGCGGCCTTCTCTGGCCGGGGCCGGTCTACGAACCCGCCGCGCAGGGTTCGCTCGGCCGTGCCGGCCTGCCCGCCGCCGCTCCGCTTGCGGATAGTGGTGACACGAACAACGTCATGCCGGGCATGATGGGCGATCGCTTGCAGGAATCGCGGCCCGGTAACGTCTTCCTCACCACTGGCACGGACGTGAAGATGCGCGGCGGCGACAAGATCGGCACGGTGGACGAATTGGTCATTGACCCGGAGAGGGGCAAAGTGACGGAGATGATCGTCAAAAAGGGGCTATTTGGCGGCAAGGAAATCCGTATCCCTACCCAGTTCATTGACGAAATTGACGACGATACGGTCTATGTCACCCTCGACAAGGAGCGACTCGAACGGTTCACGGTCGAGCGGTAAGCCGGATCAGATTGAACCGCCAAGAGAGGGAAATTAACGCAGAGCGCGCAGAGGACGCAGAGAGCACAGAGACGGAGGAGAAAGAAGGGAAGGATGACGGCATATTTCACTTCTTTCTCCTCCGTGCTCTCCGCGTCCTCTGCGTTAACGTCCTCTCCTCCCATCCATTGCTCGCATGCGAGATGCGAGCGCGACAGCAGGCAAAGTTGACATAAAGAGCATCGTCTGGTTGAGTGCCGAGCATGCGGCGGCATCGCTGCGGGGTTGGGTGCGCGCTTGTCGTGGGTCATACCATGCATCATGCTGAGATGCAGGGACGAGGAGGGACTGATGTTCCGAGAACGACGGCGAAGGGTCTGCTTCGTCGCGACGATTGCGTTGGGTCTGGTCGTGGCGCTCATGATTCCCTTTATCGCGCAGGGGGCGGACCAGTTCGCCAGCGCGGCGTTCCAGCAGCAATGGAACACCGTGGAGGCGGTGATCCCAAACTTCTGGGGGCCGTTAGCGACGGCACGAAACGGCCAGGTCGAGCAATACGCCGAGGGGACAGTGAATGGTCAGCCGGGCGTCCGGCTCGTGCAGGATTTCGATAAGGCACGCATGGAGCAGACGAACGCCGACCGCCCCGTGACGAACGGGCTGCTGACGGTCGAATTGAAGAGCGGCCAACTGCAAGTGGGTGATGTCAGTTTCCAACCCCGCAACCCGGCCTTCATCGGCATTGCAGGCGATCAGGACGTGCCGGGGCCGACGTATGCCTCCTTGGCGCAACTGAAAGAGAAGTTGCCGCAGCAGAGTGGTGGCGTGAATCTCGCCTATGACGTGCCGTCGCAGACGTTTATCACGGTGGACGCCTCCGCCGATCCGGCGATGCAGTTCGTGACGTATCAGGGCGATCCGGGCGGGCGGTTCGGGCAGAATGTCCCACAGGCGTTCTGGAGTTTTCTCCAAACGATTCCCGGCGGCTGGCTGACGACGATGGGTTACCCGATCAGCCCGGCATTCGCGACAAGTGTGCGCGTGAACAATGTGGACAACACGACCGTCTTCGTGCAGGCGTTCGAGCGGCGTGTTCTCACCTATACGCCATCCAACCCGGACGCATTTAAGGTCGAGTTCGGCAATATCGGCCGGCATTATTACACCTGGCGCTATGAGACGCCAAACTCGACTGTGACCACGACCCCAACCACCACCGTAACGGTCACGCCGTCCGCAACGGCTTCAACGACGGCGACTCCGTCTGCGACGGCATCCGCGACGACGACTCCGTCCGCCACGATACCGGCGACGGCGTCCACCACTGCGGAGGCGACGACACGCGGCAACCCGCCGACAGTGCCCGCGCCAACCGCGACAGCAACGACGAGTCCGGCGCCAGCTCCCAATCCCCGGCCAACGGGTAGTCCATAGCATCGGTCGGTACGCCGGGTGCGAACCGATCCATTGTCATCATTGTTTGAACGTATGTAATCGGAGTGACCGGACGGATCGTCCGGTCACGTCCGTTCCGCGCGTCGCTTTCCGAGTTCGGGCTGTTCGCGTGGCATTGCAGCCTTACCTATGGCTATGCTATACTCGCGACTAACTGATAGACGGGCGTGCTGTAGGGTGCGCCGACGTGTGAGGGGAGCAACGCCGATGGCTTTGCAAAAGCCGAAGAAGACCGAAATCATCGTAGACTATGCGACAAAAGATGGGGACACGGGTTCCCCCGAAGTGCAGATCGCGCTCCTCACCGAACGGATCAACCAGTTGATCGAGCACTTGAAACTGCACGATCACGATCATCACTCGCGGCGCGGGCTTCTGAAGCTTGTCGGGCGCCGCCGCCGCTTGCTCGCGTATCTCAACAGCAAAGATTCCGAGCGCTATCGTGCGGTCATCGCGCGGCTCGGGCTGCGCCGGTAATCCGGGCGGGGGCAGAATCGGTTTGATGCCAGCCAAAATCCGTCGGTTGTGGGTTTGTGGAACGAGTCTG
>JBPCPB010000486.1:0-7021 GCA_050999735.1 Thermomicrobiales bacterium
GGTGAGGTTCCTCTCACTATCGCGCAAAACGGGGGCGAACGCCACCGTTCGCCCCCGTTTTGCGCACATTTCGCGCCGTGTACAAGCGTTTATCCCTTGACGCTGCCCGCCGTCAGGCCCTCGACAAGGAATTTCTGTCCGTAGGAATAGAGAACCACGACGGGAATCGCCATCAGGAGCGCCCCGGCCATCAGTTGCCCGTAAGGATAGATATCGCCGAAGATCATGGATTGCAGGCCGACCGGCAGCGTTTGCAAGCCCTGCTTCGTGATGAAGACGAAGGCGAGTAGGAATTCGTTGAAGGAGTTCGTGAAGGTGAAGAGCGCCACCGCGAGGAGCGCAGGTGTCGCCAGCGGTAGCGTGACGCGCCGGAAGGCCTGGAAACGCGTCGCGCCGTCGATCATCGCGGCGTTCTCCAGTTCTTCCGGGATACCACGGAAGTATCCCATCATCAGCCACGTCGCAAAGGGAAGCGCGAAGGTCGGATAGGTGATGATCAGCGAGCCGAGCGTATTGATGAGATGCAGTTTGCTGAGGATTTGGTAGAGCGGGATGAAGAGCAAGGCGCTCGGCACGAGGTAGGTGAGGAGCACGATACCCGTCAATCCCTGCGCGCCGCGGAAACGGAGACGAGCGAGCGCGTAGCCGGCCAGTGCGGCGAAGGTGACTGAGATGAGCGTCGTGCAGATCGCGACGATCGCCGAGTTGCGGAACCACGTCCAGAAGGGATGCTCGCTCGTCAGTTTCTGGAACTGGCCGAACGTCCAGGGATGCGGCCAGAAGACATTGCCTTGCTGCGATGTCACCTGCAACTCGGACTTGAAGGCCGTGATGATCATCCAATAGAACGGCGCGAGGACGAAGAACAGGAGGATGGCGAGGGCGACCCACGCGGGCAGGCGACCGAGGATGTTCGGGCGCTCCTTCATCGTTTGCGTCCGCACTTTCCCTTGCGCCCGGCTGCGCGCTTCGCCAAGATCGGTCAGGTATGAGCTCAGGTAACCGAAACCCAGCCCGAGGCCGAGGACGACGAGGAAAATCGCGGCGGCGCGGATAAACATGCCGCTGTTCATCGCGTAGAGCATGACGACAAAGAGCGCGATACCGACATAGAGAAGCGTCTTGCCATAGCGACTGAAGAAGCGGTCAAGCCCACTCTCCTGCACCTGCTGCTCGGAGCGGCGCATAAAGCGGGCGAGGAAGAAGATGAAGACGGCGAGGATCGGCACCATTATCAGCGCGACCGCCGCACCGGGGCCGAACTGCAAGCCCTGAATCGCCTTCTCATAGGCGAAGACGACGAATGGCCGCGTCGAGCCACCCGGCCCGCCACCGGTGAGGAGGTAAATTACGTCGAAGGTGTTGAACGTCCAGATCGTGGAGAGGAGCGTCGTGACGAGGATGACGTAGCGCAGGCCCGGCAGCGTGACATTGATGAACTTCTGCCAGGAGTTCGCGCCGTCCACGGAGGCGGCTTCGTAGAGGTCATTGTCAATCGCTTTGAGACCGGCGAGCAGGTTGAGCGTGAAGAACGGGATGCCCTTCCAGACGTTGACGAGGATGACGGATGGCATCGCCAGGTCTTGTTGCCCGAGCCATGAGGCGGGGAGGCGGTCCACGAGATGGAGGCTCATTAAGACGTTGCCCAGATGCGAGTAAATCAGCGCCTTATTGAGACCGCCGAAGATCGGGTCATAGATCGAGCGCCACGCCAGCGCCGTCACGACGGTCGGGACGATCCAGGGCAGGAGCACGAGGCCGGTGAGGACGGACTTACCGCGCTTCAGGTTGTGCAGGAGCATCGCGGCGATTAATCCGGCAGTGACTTTGAAGACTTCCGAGTAGGTGGTGAAAACGACGGTGTTCTTGACGGCATCCTTGAAAAAATTGTCGTGCAGAAGGTCCTTGTAGTTTTGCAGGCCGACCCAATGCGTCGCGTCCGTCAGTTGCCGCGTGGTGAAACTGAGGCGGATCGCATCGAAGAAGGGAATGGCGATCAACCCGGCGAGCAAGAGGATCAGGGGTAGGATGAAGGGAAGTGCGACAGCCCAGTCCGGGCCAAACGCTTTCCGTGCCCACGAGATCGTCCGTGGTGCGGCAACCGGGGTGGCAAGTGTTTGCTGTCGCGTTGTTTGTGCCATTTCTTCCCTGCTTCGTTGCGTATGGGCGGTATAGGGCCGCGCCAACCGGCTACGTCTCGTCCCGTCTCAGATAGGGTGCTTTTGCGAGTATAGCACAGTTTACGCCGGAGAGAAGGAGCGAGTAACGAGTAATGAGGGGTGTTTGCCCAACTCATTACTCGCTACCCGCTCCTCGCTACTGCGTGTTACTGCGGCAAGCCGAGTTGCGTCGCGACCTGCACCAACTGATCGTGTGCGGCCTTGATTGCATCGGCGGGCTTGACGCCCTTCTGGATGATGCTGCCCATCATGTCGTTCAGGATGTGCTGCCCATCGACGCCCTGCGCATAGATCGGGCTGGGAGACTGCGGGAAGGCATAGCCGGTCTTGGTCGTGATCGGCAGTTTCCCCTCGATGATCTGGCGCAATGCGGGGAAGGAGGGATCGCCGGTCTGATAGAAGGGATCGGCGTTCCAGAGATTTTTGTAGGTTGGCATGATCAGGCCGAGCGAGGGCTTGGCAAGATTGAGGAACGCCGGGCCGCCGACGAGATAGAGTGCCGTCGCCTTCGCCAGATCGGGGTTCTTCGCCCCCTTCGGGATCGCGAGATAGCCCGAACCTGGTGTGGCGATCACCTGCTCCGTGGCGGGGCCAATGTATCCGGGCGAGATCGCGGTCTGGTCGTAGACCGGGTTCTTGGTCGCGAAGGATTGCGCATAGAGCGTGTAGGCGTTCTGGGTGATACCGAGCGTGCCCGCCAGCCACGCCTCATTGTTGCTCGTATCCGTCCAGCCGTTGACGCCGGGAGGGAGCATATTCTTGTATTTCGGGTTCGTGTAGATATCCGCGAGGAAATTGACTGCGGCGAGCGTCTCCGGTGAGTTGAGGACAACCTTCTTGCCGTCATTACTGACGACCGCGCCGCCGTAGGCATAGACGACTGATGTAACCGTACCGGTGCCGTCACCACCCAGGTTCGTTGTCAGACCCCAGCCGAAGCGGTTCTTCGATGGATCAGAGATGGCGAGCGCGGCATCGCGCAGTTGCTCGAAGGTCTTGAGGTCCGTCGGCTTAATATTCTTCTCAGCGAGCCAGTCCTTGCGAAGGAACCAGCCGCTCGCGCCGCAGAAATAGGGGAGGCACCACCACTTACCGTCAATCATGAGGTTGATCTTGCTGCCGTCCTCCACTGGGCCGTAGACCTGCTGCGCCTGCGCGACGGAATCCGCCATGTCGGTGAGGTCGCCGAGTTGGACGAACTGCGAGAGGAAGCGGTCTACATAGACGAGATCGGGTGGGTTGCCCGCCTTGACGGCGGCGTCTACTTTGGTGGCAAAGTCGCCCGTATCAACATTGACGCGGTCGTTATTGACCTTGATGCCGAGTTGTTTGGCCCAATCCTGCAAGGAGGCGTCCAGCGCCTGCTCGGAGGACTTGAAGTACTCGTTACGGGAGATCATGTTGAGCGTCATGCCCTTGAATTTGTCGGGCGATGGTGGCGGGATGGTACCCGCGACACCGGACGAGGACGCGACCGCACTACCGCTCGGGGCAGTCGTGCCACTCACGACTGCTGAACTACTGGCAGCAGTCGTACTCACGGCGGGGGCGCTCGTGCTCGCCGCGCCGGTGACCGCGCTGGCCGCCGGTTTCGTCGCCGCTGCCGCGCTACTCGCTGGGGATGTTGCCGCTCCCGCCGCGGTCGTCGGCGCCGTGCCAGCGGTCGTCGCCGCGCCGGTCGTGCCAGCGGGTTTCGGCGTGTTGGTCGCGCTGCTGCCACCGCAGGCGGCGAGGATGGCTGCTGCCGCGCTGGCCGCGATCCCGCCGAGGAAACCCCGCCGTGAAAGCCGAGAGAACCGTGTGTGCCCGTCGTCCATTGTTTCTTCCCTCACTATCCAGACCTCATGGCGATGCAAGGGGCATCGTCCATCCCAATACCGACGCGCACGTAAAAAGACGACAGCACGAAACAGGCTGTGCCGCGACCACGACCAATTGTATTCCGCACAATCAAGAGGCTCCGTCCCGTCGCCGAGCGCGCATACGCCAGGATCGTACGAAACGTACCCCCGACGAACCATTTTGTCAAGCGGAAATCAGACAAGCAACGGGTAACGAGCAATGAGCAACGAGTAACGAGGGGTGAAGATGGCCCTTCTCACTACTTGTTACTCGCTACTCGCTACTCGTTATTGCTTATTGCTTCAAGCCGAGTTGGTTGAAGATGCCGACCATCCGGTCATGCGCGGTCTTCACGGCGTCCGGTACTTTCGTGCCCTTCTGAATAATCTCGCCCATCATATCGGAGAGGATGTACTGGCTCTGCACCGCGCTGTTGCCCGGGCTCGCCGCCTGCGGGAAGGTGTAGCCGGTTTTGCTCTTGATCGGCAGTTTCGCCTCGATCACCTGGCGCAGGGCGGGGAAGGAGGGGTCACCACTCGTATAGAAGGGGTCGGTATCCCAGATCTTCTTATAACCCGGCATGTTCAGACCGTTGGACGGCTTGGAGACGGTGAGGAATGAACTGGGAGCGATGAGGAACTTCGCCATCGCTTCCGCCAGCTCCGGGTTCTTCCCGCCCTTGAAGAGGGTGAAGTAGTTTGACCCCGGCACCGCGATGATCTGGTCCGTGCCGGGGCCGAGCACGCCGACCAGGATGGTCGTATTGCCGTAGACTGGATTGTTCTGCGCCTTGGACTGCGCGTAAAGCGTGTAGGCATTCTGCGTGAAGCCGAGCGTCCCCGCCAGCCACGCCTCGTTGTTCGAGGGGTCCGTCCATCCTTCAACGCCAGGCGGCAGCATGTTCTTGTATTTCGGGTTGGTGTGGATGTCGGCGAGGAACTGGATCGCGGCGACGGTCTCCGGCGAGTTGAAGACGACTTTCAGACCGTCGTTGCTGTTGATCGCGCCGCCGTACGACTCGACGACGCGTAATACCATGTAGTTGCCGTCGCCGCTGCGGTTGGTCGTCATCCCCCAGCCGTAACGGCTCTTGCCTGGATCGGAGATCTGCAGGGCAACGTCGCGCATATTCTCGAAGGTCTTCACATCCTCCGGCTTGATTCCCTTCTCGGTCAGCCAATCCTTGCGGACGAAGAGCGCGGTCGCCTGCGTGGAGTAGGGAATGCCCCACCATTTGTTGTCAATGAAGATGTCAATCTTCGTCGCGTCCTCGGCGGGGCCGTAGGCATCCTGCAACTGATTGACCACATCGGTCACATCGAGCAGGTCGCCGAGTTGATACCACTGCGGCGCCCATCCGGCGCCATAGAACATCACGGGCGGGTTGCCCGCCTTGACCGCCGCGTCCTGCTTGGTGGTGGTGTCGCCCGTGTCAACGTTCTGATGGCTGTTGTCAACCGTCGCGCCGGTCAACTGTGAGAACGCCGCCACCGCCTGGTCGTACGCCGTCTCCGTGCCCTTGAAATACTCCTGGCGGGCGAGCGTTGAGATCGTCTGCCCCTTGAACGCGCCCGATGCAGGTGGAGGAATGGCGACAATGGGGCCGGACGCGGACGCGACCGCGCTTCCACTCGGGGCAGTCGTGCCACTCGCCACCGCTGAACCACTGGCAGCAGTGGTGCTGACAGCGGGCGCACTCGTGCTCGCCGCGCCGGTGACCGCACTAGCCGCCGGTTTCGTTGCCGCTGCCGCTGCCGTTGTCGGGGCAGTCGTTGCCGCTCCCGCCGCCGTCGTCGGCGCCGTGCCCGCAGTCGTCGCCGCACCGGTCGTGCCAGCGGGTTTCGGCGTGTTGGTTGCCGTGCTACCGCCGCAGGCCGCGAGGATCGCCGCCGCCGCGCTGGCTGCAAGGCCGCCGAGGAAACCCCGCCGTGTCAGTTGAGGATCCCGTAGTGTGTGACGTGACATTGCCCGCTCCTTCTCATACCGTCGCGACAGGTATCTGATGTTCCCCGCTCGGATCAACGCGCGTTCGCGTTCCAAGTGCGCGGATGCCCCGCGGACGCCACCGATGGCGTTTGAGGAATCGCAGGCTGACAGGGAAGCCCCGAATAGCAGAATACGCGACACTGGTTTCCCGAACCGGAAGGTATGGGCAAATTACCACCTGCGATGCCATTTTGTCAAGTGAAAAAAGCGTGTGCGGAGTGAAGATGGGCAAGCGCATGATCCTCGCAAGGGTGCGTTACAATCACATTGTGTCGGTGGTCGAGCGGTTCGAATGGGAGGAGTAGTCGCGATGGCCGGTCTGGTTTGGGGAGAAAAAGAGTCGGCGCGTCTCGCCGCGATTCGTGACGATCTCGCGCAGGTGAGCACCGCGTCCGCCTGCCAATTGCTCGTGCAACAGGGATGGCGCAATACGTATATGCAGGGATTGTTGCCCCTCGAATCGCTGGGCCTGGGCACGCGGCTCGTCGGGCGGGCGCGGACGTGCCGCTATTTGATGCGTCGCGGGCCGGAGGGGCAGCATGACCCGGCGAAGCGGCGCGCCTCCGCCGAGATCGTCCTGATCGAGTCCATCGAACCGGGCGATGTCTTCTGCGTGGACGCGCTCGGCGTGCCGACGGCGGGGATCATCGGCGACATCCTCACAACGCGCCTCAAATATCGCGGCGCTCTCGCGGCGGTGATCAACGGCGCGGTGCGCGATACGCCCTATCTGAAAGGCGTCGGTCTACCCGTCTTCACCGGGCATGCCCATCCCTCGGCGAGCGGTCGGGATGTCGTCGCGGTGGACGACGATGTGCCGTGCAACATGGCGGGCGTCTCCCTGATCCCCGGCGACATCATCCTCGCCGACGACGAGGGTGTGCTGGCGATGCCGCTCGATCTGGCGGAGCATGTCGCGGCGCACGGCCCGGCGAAGGAGCGGCAGGAAGTCTGGATTCGCGGCAAGGTGGCGGCGGGCGGCTCCATCCACGACTACTACCCGCCGAGCGACG
>JBPCPB010000499.1:0-9954 GCA_050999735.1 Thermomicrobiales bacterium
GCGCCGCCCGCCGCATCTGGGCGACGATGATGAAGGAGCAATTCGGCGCGCAGGACAAGCGCTCGATGCTGCTCCGCTTCCATACGCAGACCTGCGGCTGCACGTTGACCGCGCAGCAGCCGTACAATAACGTCATGCGGGTGGCCTTGCAGGGGCTGGCGGCGGTGCTGGGCGGCACGCAGAGCCTGCATACCAACTCATTCGACGAGGCGCTCGGCCTACCGACCGAGCACGCGGCGACACTCGCCCTGCGCACCCAGCAAATCATCGCCGAGGAGAGCGGCGTGACGGCGACGGCGGACCCGCTCGGCGGCTCGTATTACGTCGAGGCGCTGACCGATGGCGTCGAGCACGAGGCGCGCCGCTGGATGGAGCGCGTCGCGGAACGTGGTGGGGCAGTCGCGGCGACGGAGAGCGGCTTCATCGCCGGAGCGATTGCCGAACATGCCTATCGGCAGGAGATCGGGCAGGAGCGGGGCGAGCGCGTCGTCGTCGGCGTCAATCGCTACCAGGCGCACGAGGAGATCGCAGTGCCGATCCTCCGGCCCGACCCGGATGCGGAGCGGAAACAAGCGGCGCGCCTCGCGGCGCATCGCGCCAACCGTAATGTGATTGCCTGCGAGTCGGCGCTCGGTGTCATCCGCACCGCCGCGCAGGGAGATGCGGAACTGCTCGGCCCGATGCGCGCCGCGCTATTGGCTGGCGCGACATTGGGGGAGATCTGCACCGCGCTCCGCGAGGTTTGGGGTGTCTATCGCGCGACGCGTCCTGTTTAATCAGGGCTATTTACGTCTGTGATGATATGCTATCAGAGGGGCCGCCTACCAGCCCGCTTTGAGCGTAGAGCTGATGCGGTGGACACATACTGGAGTGAAGGCCGACTTGCGTGAAGAGACCATTGCCAGCCTGGCCATTGATTGATGGCGATGTTGGCGTCGGTGGCGGAGCTATTGTCGCAGTGTGCGGGACCTGCAGTGGGCTTGTACCAATCTGCGTGCTCCCAGGACGAGGATGCTGACCCATGACGGACTGGGGACTAAATACGCTGGCGACGGTGTCCCCAGCGGGGAGCGTCTGAATATATGCATCGGCCTTGTCTGGAGCAACAAGCACCGCTTCGAGGCTACAATCGGCATGCCGAATGACTACGGTTTCTTTCTCATTGGCACCAAGTTGCGGGGCAAGATCGGTCGTGCGCGTTGGCGCATTTTGGCGTGGGAGCGGTGTCGCATTTGGCATTGAGCCAGGAGGAAGCCTTTGAGGTGGGGTGGTCGTCGGCTTTATGGGGGCACCGCTCGCGGGAGGAGATGTACATGCTTGGGCGGCCTGCGCACCCTGCGTACTGTTTGTACCGATCAGATGAGCAGTTACCCATCCGAAGGTAGCGAGAATGAGGACACCACAGACGACGAAGTTCAACTTGCGCATGGCGGTGCCCCTCCTTAATCTCATACCATGTCCCTTATGCTGAGGGAACCTGGTACGTATGCTGAGTGCAAGCATAGTATGCGCTCGTATTGGCATGGTGGCAATTGGTTTCCCGGCGTATTTACAGTGTAATGTGTCGGATACTGATGTCAAGCTATGAGCAATGTGTAGAAAGGAACCTGTTCTTTTGAGGAATACCTCGGGTAGCATTTGGTTGGGAGGGCACGGGGTCGTTATCTCAACGAAGGTCACCGTATGATGCTATCATGAGCTGTCGTTCGCATGGCGGATCGAGACACGGAGCAGGCGAATGAGCCTTGAAACAATTGCGGAGGAGTATCACGCGCCGCCGGAAGCGGTGGCAATGGTACGGCCGATCATCGAGCGGATCGAGCGGCGCGACCGTGACGGCGCGGACATCACGATTGCGCGCATGGCTTTGCGCTGCGCGGATTTGGTCGAACGCGGCGCGATGGGCGCGTGGGTCGCGGACGGCGCATTCACGATCCTCGATGTCTGGCTCTCCGAGGAGATGACGCGCGCCGATGTCGGCGTGGACGAGCGGACGTGGGAACTATTGACGGAAGGGAATCTCTTCCACGGTCAGGGCGTCATCTTCACACCGGACCTCTCGTATCTGCGCGAGGTCGCGACGGCGATCCTCTTCGATCACGGCTTGCCGCCGACCTATCCCGACCCGGATAATGTATTGGACATCACCGAGTACCGGGAGCGGCATGGCAACGAATAATCATCACTATGCGGAGCGGCTGGCGCGGTTGCAGGCTGAGCGGCAGCGCGAGGAAGACGAAGCGAAGCGGAAGCAGCATGCGCGCGGCAAGCGCACGGCGCGCGAGCGGATACTCGCGCTGCTCGATGAGGGCACCTTCAGCGAACTCGATCCGTACGCCGTGCATCGCTCAGAGCACTTCACGATGCCGGAGCGGCATCCGCTCGGTGATGGCGTCGTCACGGGCTTTGGCCTGCTCGACGGGCGGCCCGTCTGCGTCTTCTCGCAGGATTTTACCGTTTACGGTGGTTCCTTAGGCGAAGTCTTTGCGGAGAAGGTCGTCAAGATTATGGACAAGGCACGGGCGGCGGGCGTGCCGATGATCGGCATTAACGACAGCGCGGGCGCGCGGATTCAGGAGGGCGTCGAGGGGCTGGAGGGGTACGGCGAGGTTTTCTACCGCAATGTCCAATGCTCCGGCATCATCCCGCAAATCTCGATCATCGCCGGTCCGTGCGCGGGCGGCGCAGTCTATTCGCCCGCGATGACCGATCTCGTCGTGATGGTGGACGGCATCGCGCAGATGTTCATCACCGGGCCGGACGTGATTAAGACCGTGACGGGTGAGGATGTGACGCACGAATCGCTCGGCGGCGCACACACGCACGCGACCGAGAGCGGCGTTGCGCAACTCGTCGCCGTGGACGAGGATCACAGCGTTGATCTCGTCCGCGCCTTCCTCTCCTATCTGCCGTCCAACAATAAAGAGCAGCCGCCGCGCGTCACGCCGACCGACGATCCGCACCGCGCCGATCCCGAACTGGACGATCTCGTACCCGAGCAGCGGACGAAGCCGTACGATATGCGCGGCATCATCCGGCGGGTCGTGGACACGGATTCGTTCTTCGAGTTGCAGCCGGAGTTCGCGCCGAACATCCTGACGGGATTCGCCCGGCTCGATGGCTACTCAGTCGGCGTCGTCGCCAACCAGCCGATGCATCTGGCGGGTACGTTGGACATCCTCGCCTCGGAGAAGGCGGCGCGTTTCGTCCGCCTCTGCGACGCCTTCAATGTGCCGCTCGTCACCTTCGAGGATGTGCCCGGTTTCCTCCCCGGCACCGATCAGGAATACGGCGGCATCATCCGGCACGGCTCGAAACTGCTCTACGCCTACTGCGAGGCGACCGTACCGAAAGTGACGGTCATTACACGGAAAGCATACGGCGGCGCGTATGTCGTGATGTGCTCCAAGAGCGTCGGCGCGGACCTCAATCTCGCCTGGCCGACGGCGGAAGTTGCCGTGATGGGGCCGGAAGCGGCGGTCGCGGTGATCGCGCGCCGGGAGATCGCGGCGGCCTCCGACCCAGTGGACAAGCGCGCCGAACTCGTCGCCGACTACGAGGAGCGGTTCGCCAACCCCTTCGCCGTCGCCGCCCGCGGCTACGTGGACGATGTCATTCAGCCCCGCGAAACGCGCTTCCGGCTCATCCAAGCCCTCGCCCTGCTGCGCAACAAACAACGCCCGTGGCCGGAACGGCGGCACGGCAATATCCCTCTATAGGAGCCGATATGGCAGGTTGGCAGTGGAGGGCAATCAAAGTCTTCCCGAATCTCCGACGGGTTGTTGACGATCCAAACGTGACTATCTATTCGTTCTTTGGACATCTCCTTGGAATGGAAAGAATCGCGCGTACCGTAGGGGACGTTGATACTCTTCGTACGATCTATGGCTTTGCCGAATGGTGCTCACACCAGCATCAATGCGCAATCTCTTTGGAACGCTGCTGGCACGGCCTTTTACGAGCATCTATTTGATGATCGAATGGCAGACTGGGAAATGGTTTTGGATAATCTTTCTCCGGGAATTGTCCGTGCGAACGTGCCATTATGGAAGTCTCACCTTACGAAGGATGATTGGGCCTATCTCGAAACGCTCGTTGCACATCGTATATGGACGGAAAAGTAATAATGGCACCAAAGTGGTACGGTAAAAAAAAGCCATGGGAGGAGAGCGAAAAATGGCTATGACAATGCCACATCACCGCTTCACGGTGGACGAATACGAGCAGATGGTCGAAGTCGGCATCCTAACGGAAGACGATCGCGTCGAGTTGATTCACGGGGAGATCATCGCCATGAGTCCGATTGGCCCGCGCCATGTTGATAGTGTCGCTATCCTGAGCCGACTGCTTACGTTCGCGGTGCCGAGTGATGTGCTCGTGTTGGTGCAGAGTCCGATCCGCCTTCCTGATACGACGGAACCGGAACCCGACATTGCGCTCGTTCGCTTCGCTCGTTATCGTCGCGCGCTCCCTGGGCCGAGCGATATATTCGCACTGATCGAAGTGTCTGATACAACGCGCGACTACGACCGCAACACGAAACTGCCACTCTATGCGGCGGCGGGTGTCCCGGAAACCTGGATCGTGGACATCGCGGCGGATCGGATCGAGCGGCACACGGAGCCAGCGGCGGGCGGATACCAGCTTGTCAGGTACTTCGGGCGCGGGGCAGTCGTGGAATCGGTGACGATACCAACACTCGCGATCCCCGTGGACGAGATATTGGGTAGTGATGAATGAGATTGCCTGAGGCACCACGTACCCCGATCCCTCGTGTCGCCCGATGTGTTGTGCGTCTACAGTCGCATTCTGATGAGCAAAAATGATCGAATCGCATCGAATCGCATAGTGTTTGTGGTACGCTACGTTTGACAATCGGCATTTGCGAGGAGGCCGCGCAATATGGCAATTGCGAGAAAACGTCTAACGGTAGATCAATACGAACAAATGGCGGTGGACGGTGATCTCACAGAGGATGATCGCGTCGAATTGATCGAAGGGGAGATCATCGCTATGAGTCCGGTCGGTTCGCGCCATTCCGAGTGTGTGACGACCCTTCTCGAACTTATCATTAGTCGGAAGCCGGACACCGTCCGCGTGACGATGCAGAACCCCATCCGCCTTCTCGATGAGAGTGAACCGGAACCCGATCTGACGATCATGCGGGCAAAGCGATATTGGCGACGAATCCCGACGGTGTCTGATGTGCTTGTCGTCATTGAAGTATCGGACAGTACCCGCAACTACGACCACAGCACGAAGATGCCGCTCTATGCGCGCGCGGGCGTCCCGGAATTGTGGATCGTGGATCTGATGACAGATCGCGTGGAGCGATATACCGAGCCGGACATGGGTATCTATCAGCGGGTACGTCACTTCGGGCGGGGCGGCGTTGTCGAGTCAGCCGCCGTACCGGAACTGGTCATCCCGGTTGACAGTATCCTTGAGCCACCCGACGATGATCCTTCCTGAAGGTGCGCAACATATGTTCGGCCTCGGCGTGACACACGGCGACGCTGACATGAATGGCATCCGGCTGCATTACGTCACGGGCGGGACGAATGACGCCGAACCGCTTGTGGTGCTGCACGGGTTCCCGCAGAGTTGGGTGATGTGGCGGCGCGTTTGGCCCGCGTTGGCGGAACGGCATCGGGTTGTCGCGGTTGACCTGCGGGGGTACGGGGATTCGGAGAAGCCACCGGGAATTGAGGGATACGATAAGGGGACGATGGCGGCGGATGTCCATGCCCTCGTCCGGCATCTCGGTCTTCGTCGCTTCGTGCTGATTGGGCACGACCGGGGCGGGCGGGTGGCGCGGCGGTATGCGCTCGATTATCCCGCAGACCTCGCGGGCGTGGCGCTCCTCGATATTCTGCCGGTGGAGTATGTCTACGACCACTACACCGCCGCCGAGATCGCGCGGCGATACTGGCACTGGGTCTTTCATCTCGTGCCGGAGTTGCCGGAGCAGTTGATCGCCGGGCACGAAGTCGAATATCTCGAACGGTTCTTCATGCGGACGCCCGGATTGCTCGATCAGATGCGCGCGGACGGCGCGTGGGAGGCGTATCGCGATGCCTTCCTGCAACCCGGCGCGGTCGCGGCGGCGCTCAATGATTATCGGGTGATCTACGCGGTGGACGTGCCGCGCTATCGCGCCGAGCGGGCCGCAGGAACGCGCGTCACCGTGCCGATGTTTCTCTTGTGGGGCGAGAACGGCAATCTCGCGGAGCGGTCCGTGCTCGATGTCTGGCGCGCCGTCGCGGATAATGTGCAGGGCGCCGCCATCCCGAATTGCGGCCACTATTTGCCCGAAGAGCAGCCCGAAATCATCCAGGAGCATCTGCTGGCATTTGCCCGCGCCCGCTTCGATGCGCCATAATCACCCGAAGGAGTGAAACGGGTGAGTGTGGCAACTGTCCTGATCGCAAATCGTGGTGAAATTGCCTGCCGGATCATCCGGGCGTGTCGCGCGCTCGGCCTGACGAGCGTCGCCGTCTATGGCCCCGGCGAGCAGGATGCCTTGCATGCCCAGATGGCGGATCGCGCCTTCCGCATCGAGGCGACCACTGCCGCCCTGCCGTACCTCGACATTCCCGCGCTGATCGGTGTCGCGGCGCGATCCGGCGCGACGCTCCTTCATCCCGGCTACGGCTTTCTCTCGGAGAACCCCGCGCTGCCGGAAGCATGCGCGGCAGTCGGGATCACCTTCGTCGGGCCGAGCGCTGATGTCATCCGCGCGATGGGCGATAAGGTGGCCGCGCGGCGGATCGCCGCCGATGCAGGCGTGCCGATTGTACCCGGCACAGCGGACGCGATCAGCGACAGTGCGGTCGCGCGGGCGTGGGCAGATCAGCATAGTTACCCGCTCGCCGTTAAGGCGGCGGGGGGGGGCGGCGGGCGCGGCTTCCGCGTTGTGGAGCGTGCCGAAGACCTCACTGCGGCGCTCGAAGGCGCGGCGCGGGAAGGCGCGCGGTCGTTCGGCAATGCGGCGGTCTATCTCGAACGGTACTTTCCCACGCCGCGCCATATCGAGGTGCAGGTGCTCGCGGACGCGCACGGCAACATCATCCACCTCGGCGAGCGCGATTGCTCGGTGCAGCGGCGGCATCAGAAACTGATCGAAGAATCGCCCGCGCCCGGTATCGCGCCCGAAGCGCGCGCCCGGATTACCGCATCCGCCATCGCCCTCGCACGGAGCGTCGGGTATGTCAGCGCGGGCACCGTCGAGTTCATCGAACAGGACGGCGCGGTTTATTTCCTCGAAATGAATACGCGCGTCCAGGTCGAGCATCCCGTCACTGAGATGGTCACGGGCGTGGACATCGTCCAGTGGCAGTTGCGGATTGCGCTCGGCGAACCGCTTACACTGACGCAAGGCGACATTGCCGCCCACGGGCGCGCCATCGAGTGCCGCATCGTCGCGGAAGACCCCGCCCGCCGCTTCCAACCGCTGCCTGGCCTCCTGACGCGCTATCGCGAGCCGATGGGCGACGGCATCCGCGTGGATGGCGGCTATCGCGAGGGCGACGCGATCCCCACGCAATACGACTCGCTGATCGCGAAACTGATCGTACACGGTACGGATCGCGCGGAAGCGATTGCCCGCATGGAAACGGCGCTCGCTGCCTACGACATCGCCGGTGTGCCAACGACGATCCCCTTCCATCAAGCGGCACTCGCCGAGCCAGTCTTTCGCGACGGCGTTGCAACGACCCAGTTCATCGAGACAACCGATGTGCTCGCCGCGCTTGCGCCGCAGCCCGATCCGGTACCCGCACCACCCCCGGATAATGGCCGCATCGTGACGATGGAAATCGCGGGCGAGCGGCAACGCGCGCGCGTCTATGGCCTCGAATCCACACTGGCGCAGACGCCGCAATCCGCCCGCCGCCCGCCGCCCCGGCTGGATCGGACGCGCAATGGCAGCGCCGGTGGGAACGGAACGATTGCCAGCCCGATTCAGGGTGTCCTCGTCCGCATGCCGGTCGCGGTTGGGCAGCCCGTCACCGCCGGATCGGTGATCGCCGTCATCGAGGCGATGAAGATGGAGAACGAGGTGCAGGCGGATCGCGACGGTGTCGTCGAAACCGTCCATGTCGAACCCGGCGCAACTGTCCAACTCGGCGCACCCCTCGTCACCTTCGCTGAATAAAGAGGGACAAGCACAGAGAGCACAGAGGACATAGAGGGCACAGAGAAGAGAAAATAGTATTCTTCTCTGTGATCTCTGTGTCCTCTGTGCTGCATTCGTCTTGGCGGTTAAGTTTGATCCCCCATCGTACGGTAGAATGCACCAAAATAGTGCGATGCAACACGGAAGGGAGTGAGCGATGCCGAAGGATGTCGGGTTTGTGACGATGGGCGATGCGGGGGAGAGGCGCGATGTACCGGCGATCGGCATCGGGATGCTCGGCTACGCCTTTATGGGCAAGGCGCACACGAACGGGTATAAACAGATGCCCTACATCTTTTGGCCACCACCCGCCCTGCCGAAACTCGTCAGCATCGCCGGGCGTTCCGAGCAGTCGGTGCGGACGGCCGCCGCGCGCTATGGCTTCGCGCGCGCCACGACGGATTGGCGCGCGGTCGTGGACGATCCCGAGGTGCAGGTCTTCGACAACTGCGGCCCGAATAACCTCCATGCCGAGCCGTCCATCGCCGCCGCTGAGGCGGGCAAGCATGTCATCTGTGAGAAGCCGCTTGGCCGCACCGCCCACGAGGCGAAGCAGATGCTCGATGCGGTGAATACGGCGGGCGTCAAGCATCTCTGCGGCTTCAACTACCGCTTCACGCCCGCCGTGCTTCACGCGCGTCATCTCATCCAGTCCGGCGCGCTGGGCCGCATCTACCATTTCCGCGCGCGGTACTTGCAGGAATGGATCCTCGATCCGAGTTTCCCGATGGTCTGGCGGCTCCAGAAGGATGTCGCGGGGAGCGGCGTGCTCGGCGATCTCGGCGCGCACATCATTGACCTCGGCCGCTTTCTCGTTGGCGAGATTTCTTCTGTCTCCGCCGTGACCCGCACGTTCATTCCGGAACGCACCGACAGCGCGGGGAAGCGACAAACGGTTGATGTAGATGATGCCTTCGCGGCAGTCGTCGAGTTCGAGAACGGCGCGCTCGGCACGCTGGAAGCGTCCCGCTTCGCGCTCGGCCGGAAGAACCACAATGTCTTCGAGATCAACGGCGAGCACGGCAGCATCGTCTTCAACCTCGAACGGCTCAACGAATTGGACGTCCATTTGCCCGATCAGCAGCCAGAGAACTCGACCGGGTTCACCACGGTCCTCGTCAGCGAGGCATCGCATCCCTATTGGCAGTATTGGTGGCCGCAGGGGCACATGCTCGGCTGGGAAAACCTCTTCGTCCATGAAGTCGCCCATTTCCTCGGCGCGGTCACGGGCGCGAACGATGTCGCCCCGATCGGCGGAACGTTCGAGGACGGCTACAAGGCGGCAGTAATCTGCGACGCGATCATCGCATCGTCTGAACAAGGATGTCGCGTACCGGTGAGCCAACTGGCGGGTGACTGACGGACACGGCGGGGACGATCAGAGTAACGTAGGAGGGATGCGACATGGCGAATTGGGAGGCGTTCGAAGCGTCCGTACCCGCAGTGGCCGCCGAAGGGAAACGGCTCTTCTACCAGTACGGCGTGGGGCTCGGTTTCCTGGCGACGATCCGCAAGGATGGTGGCCCACGGTTGCATCCGATCTGCCCCATCATCGCCGCGGGCGGGCTGTACGCCTTCATCGTGCCGTCACCGAAGTGCGCCGACTTGCGGCGTGACGGCCGGTATGCGCTCCATGCTTACACGCCCGAGGAGGATACCGTTGGCGAAATCCGGGGTCGCGGTCGGCAGGCGTCTTCTGGCATACTCAGGGCATCATTTACGTCTCATCTCAGGAGGTAGCGGATGTCCCTGAAGCCGGAACCCATCGGCCCGATTCC
>JBPCPB010000515.1:0-3051 GCA_050999735.1 Thermomicrobiales bacterium
TGGAACAGGAATCGCCCCGCTTCCCGTGGGGCAGCACCGTGATTGTCGTGACGATGACGATGACCGATGCGCTCCGCCGGGCGCTGGCAAACCTCGTGCAGCGCGGCTTGCGCGTCGTCATCATCGCGCTCGGTTTCGTGGATGATCCCGGCCTGTCGGGCGTGCTCGTCCACCGGCTCCCGTGGCAGGCCGTCGCCGCCGCGACGAAGACGCAGGACGAAGGGCTTAGGGCTAAGGCCGAAGTGGCTGCTTCAACAGCATAGCGAGGAAGACGTTGAATGACGATCGAGACAACGTAGTCCTTAGTCCTAAGCCTTTAGTCCTCGGCGGCTATCTCGGCCGTCTCGTGAAGGCGTGGGATTGGCGATCCGCCGCGCTCAGTTTCACGCTGATCAGCGCGGAGGCGATGCTCGTGTCGCTCGTCGTCGGATTGATCGAGACGCCGGGCGCGGTCTCCACGGGTGGGGTCGGGGGCATCCCGCCGCTGGTGATCCTCGTTGTGATGGTCGTGGCGGCGGCGATCCCGCGCCTCGTTGAGGCGTTCCAGTTGTGGAGTCCGGACTACGAGGTCGCGATTGGCGTCGGGATTGTCCTGACGCTTGCCGCCCTGCTCTACATCGGCGCGTTCCGGCAGTACGCACCATGGAACCCGGAGTGGCTTCGCCAAACCGCGCACGCCTACATCTTCCGCCCGTCAACGGCGCAATCGTCCGTCTGGCTAATCACGATCGTGATTATCTACACCTGGGCGCGCGGGCGATTGCGGGAGACGCCGTCACTCGACACGACCTATACGATGCTGCGTATCGGTGTGATGGTCGTTGCCGTGACAAGTATCCTGACCGTTACCGCGCAGGAGACAAATTCGCCGGGGCGGGCATATGTCCGCATCCTCGTCGTCGGCTTCTTCTTTTTCGCCTTGAGCGCCGTGACACTGGCCCGCCTGCAAATCGAGGGCCTGCGCGCGCAGGGGCGGCTGGGGCCGCAGTGGATTGGGCCGCTCGTCCTACCGGTTGCGCTGATCTTGATCGTCGGGCTACTCGCGTCAGCAGTCCTTTCCCATACCTTTCTGGAGACGGTGACGGCGATTCTGCACCCGCTCTTTGTCGTCCTGAATTTCATCCTCGACGTAATCATCGCGATCATCAGTTGGATCGCCTACATCTTCTATCTCGTGCTCAGTTCACTCGTGAACAAGGTGACCGGCGGCAGGATCGCTAACCTGCCACCGCCGACCGCGCCACCTCGTCAGGTCGCGGATCAGGCCACCCACAAGGTGGCCGTGCTGCCCGATGCAATCCGCTTCATCCTGCTCGCCATCGTGCTCGTCGGGATCATCTGGCTCCTGACGCGGTTCATTTTCCGGCGACCAACCCGCCGCCCGCGCGGTAATGAGGAGCGAGCGTCGGTGATGGACTGGAACGAGGTCGGCGCGGGCCTCAAGGGCATGCTCGCCAATCTCGCGGCGCGGCTACGGCGGAAAGGCACAGACCCGTGGGCGGATCTGCGCGGCGATCCGCGCTGGCAATATACCGTGAAGATTCGTACCCTCTATTCGCGCCTGCTCCATCGCGGCGCGCGTGCCGGCGCGCCGCGCGCGCCGTCCGCCGCGCCACGCGAGCATGTGCCCCCCCTTGAAGGGGTTTACCCACACGCGGGCGCATCGCTCCTGATTATTACCGATGTATACCGCGCGGCCCGATATAGTGATCGCCCCGCAACCGCCGGTGATGCTGACCGAGCGGAGACTGCGTTCAAGGCCATTGTCGAGGCTGGAGAGCGACGAGATCAATAAAGGCATGCATGTGAGTAACGATCCGAACGTCATTGATGCTATCGCCGAGGTGCCAATCAGTAATCCCGACGCGCGGATCGGCATCTACGTCCATATTCCTTTTTGCCAGAAGCATTGCCCGTACTGCGATTTCGCGGTCGTCGAGGGGATGCTGCACACCGCGCCCGCGTACGTGGATGCGCTTTGCCAGGAAATCCGGCAAGGAGCGGCACGGTATGCACCCAACCCACCGGTGGCGACGATTTTCCTCGGCGGCGGCACACCCTCCCTGCTTCCCGCCGCGCAGATTGGGCGCATCCTGACCACGATTGGCGACGTGTTTGCTGTCCAGCCGGAAGCGGAAATCACGTTAGAAGCGAATCCGGGGCCGCTCCGCCCGCGCCATCTCGCCGGCTTCCGTGTGGCGGGCGTGACGCGCCTCTCGATCGGCGTGCAGACCTTCAATCCGCGCGGTCTCGACGCACTCGGTCGGCTCCATACGCCAGCGGAAGGGCGACAGGCGATCGAGCACGCCCGCGCCGCCGGGTTTGCGAGCGTCAGTGCGGACCTCATCTTCGGCTGGCAGGAGCAGACGCTCGCCGATTGGCGCAACGATCTCCAGACGGCGATTGCGCTGCACCCCGATCATCTCTCCGCCTACTCGCTCACCGTTGAGGAGGGGACGCCGCTCGCGCATGCGGTCGCCGCCGGGACAACCTCCGTCGCGGACGATGACCTCTACGCCGATCTGTTCCTCGCGGCGGACGAACTGCTGACCGGCGCGGGCTATGTCCATTATGAAATCTCGAACTATGCCCGCCCCGGTCATCGCTCCCGCCACAACTGCGGCTATTGGGTAAACGGCGATTACCTCGGCTTCGGTGTCGGCGCGCACAGCCACCGCCGCGACCGCCGATTTTGGAACGCGCGGGACCTGCATACGTATCTGACGAATGTGCGGAAGAGCAGCGCGGAAGCGGGGTCGGAACAGATCACGGAAGCGACCGCGAGCGCGGAGACGATGTTTCTTGGAACGCGTCTTGCGGAAGGGGTATCGGAAAGCGCATTTTTCGAGCGACACGCTCGTACCGTGGATGCGATCTATGGTCGCCAGATTGCGGAATATGTGACACGGGGAGTTGTTACCCGTACTGGCGGTCGGATCGCAATCGCTTCCGGGGCGCGGCTCCTGGCGGACGAGATCGCGGTACGATTTCTTGAGGGGGAATGACCATGACAACCAACCGATTACGCATCGCGCAGATCGCGCCACTCGC
>JBPCPB010000056.1:0-13137 GCA_050999735.1 Thermomicrobiales bacterium
GGGGGGGGTGGTTTGGTGGTGGGGGGGGGGGGGGGGTGGGGGGGGGTGGGGTGGCCCCCTAGAAAAAAAAAGCACCCCCCACCCACCCCCCCCCCCACCACTGGAAAAGCAGAGACTCAGCCACTACGAGAACTACTCTCATTCATGGAGAGTGCGTCCAACTGCTCGCGCAGCCCTGCCGCAGTCCATTGCTCCCATGCGGCGATGAGATCGCTGTGCCGTTGCCGCCGCTCGCGCATCGTGCGGGCAATGGCAGCGACGATGGCGGTCTGCTCCGCGACCCAGGCATCGTCGGTCACGAAGGCGCGGCAGTGCTCCTTGAACGATTCGATCGCCGCGTCTGCCTGCATCGCGCGGTCAGCGAGGACGTGGGCATGTGCGGCGGCGAGCGTTTCCAGGTGGGCGCGCAGGATGTCCGCATGCACGTCGTGATCGTGGATGTCGCCAACGACCTCCTGAAACTCCTTGATGCGGTCAATGCAGACGGCACTGTCCGGGCCGAGCGCGTCGGCGAAGAGTTCGAGCGCATAGCGGAGGCGTTTGGCGGCGATCCGCATGTCGTGCAATTCAGTGACATTCGTCGGGTCGGCGAGGAATGGCGCGAAGGCGAAGAACTCGTCGCTGCGGGCCGCGACGATCTTCCGTGCGTTGGCACGGACGCTCCCCTTCGGTTTCAGACCATGAATCGTGCGAGCGCGGGCCATCGCTTCTCCTAATTCGGGTGCGCGGCGACGGCGCGGAACCGCTTCGCGTAACCGGAGGTTGCCAGATCATCGAGCGCATGGAGCATCGTCGCGCGATGCGCTTCCCGCCCCGCCCGGATGCGCGCGATGAAGGTGGCAATTGCCAGTCGCTCGTCCGGCGGCACGGTCGCGGCGTACGCCTCCATCCGCGTCAGGAGCACATCGCTATCCCGCACGCCGCCGAGCGCATCGGTCAGTTCTTTCGTCTGCTTCGCGACCCGCGCGAACTCCTTGCCCCGGTAGCAGACGGCGAACGCCTCCACCGCCGCTCGCAGCCGCCGCGAGGCGACACGCATGTCGTGCAACTCCTCCGGAACGGTCCCGGCCCGTGTGCCCGCTTCGTGCTCCATCAGCGCATCGAGCCGTTCGGTCAGCACCGCAGCGGCGGCATCCCGGAACGCGGTTTTCGGGCCGAAATGCGCATCATTCTTACTCATCTGTCCATCGCTCCACAAGGGCAACGGGGAATATGAACCGCCAAGCCGCCAGGAAGAGAAAGGGAACATGCACAGAGGGCACAGAGAGCGCAGAGATCACAGAGGAGAGAAAATAAGAATTTCTCTCTGTGTCCTCTGTGTCCTCTGTGATCTCTGTGCTCAATCTTTCTCCCTTTGGCGTTCTTAGCGGTTCGATCATTCTCAGGTTGGCGCGTTACGTCTGGAAGCCGTATTCACCGCGCATTGCGGCGAGCAATGTACCCTCGCGGATGCCGCCACGGGCGACGGTCGCGGCGGTGAGGCCGCAGGCGTGGGCGAGCGCGCGGACGATGATTGCGCCCGCCGCCATCAGGCCGACACGGGCCACTTCCAACTCCACTTTCGGCGCGAGGACGGCGGCGGGGGCGGACTGGAGCGTCGCGAGTGCGACATCGAGCGCGGTCGCATCGAGTGTCGTCGTGCCGTGCAATTTGCCGAGCGCGGCGGCCGTGCCCCCCGCGATCAGGAGCGTCGTTGCCCGGACAGGACGCAGCGTGCGGAAGGCTTCGGCAGCGGCGGCGGTCGCGGCGGCGAGGTCGGCATCCGTCGGCGGGTCGTGCGCGATGGCCCGCTCTGTCAGACGACCCGAACCAAGTGGCACGGAAACCCGCTCGCGGATCGCGCCGTCCACCGCGACGATCCGCTCCGTGCTGCCGCCGCCGATGTCGCCCACCGCCCGCGTGCCATCCAGCGGCTGGCCGACGGTCGCGCCGAGAAAGGTCAGCGACGCTTCGGTCTCGCCGTCAACGACGCGGCAGGCAATTTCCGTTTCTCGTTCGATCCAGTCGAGCAGTGTCGCGCGATTCGGCGCGTCACGCACGGCGGCGGTGCCGACCATGACGATGGTGACCGCGCCTGCCGCGCGCGCCACCTGAACGAGCGCAATCGCCCCTTCGGCGGTGCGCGTAATGCTTTCCGCTGCCAGCGTTCCGTCCGCGCTCGCACCGAGGCCGAGGCGGGACATATTCGTCTGGTCGAGGACCGGCGTCAGACGATCATCCGCGCAATCGGCGACGAGCAGGCGAACGGTATTCGTCCCGACATCGAGGACAGCGGCGCGGTGTGACATCGCTCAGGATGTCCCATTGACGGTTGCGGCGATGTCGTGCGCGGCGGTCTCCGCCTCATCAGCGACGAGGGCGTCCGCGACCGCTCGCAGGTCCACCGGCCCGGTAACGGCATGCATTGCGACGGTCTCCGCGATGCGCTGGAGCCGGTGAAAATTCGGCGGGAGGGCACCGCGCAGATCGTACAGCCCGTAGGAGCGAGTCGCGTCCGCCAGGGCCTCATAGGCGTCGGAGCGGGCGAGCGGCACGATAGTCGTCGTGCCCGCCGTCTCTCCGCCCTTCCAGCGGAGCGCGACGATCATCTCCAGCACACCGCTCGTCGCAATCCCGTCCGCGCCAAAGACGTCTGCCGCATCCAGGACGTACCGCGCCTCGATCTCCCGCAGATCGCGCCATGTCTGCCCCTCATACCGCGCGCGCTCGTCATCCGAGAGCAGCGCGCGGAGGGCAGAGTGCGCGAGCATCGCGGCGGGACCGAGACGGAGAAGGCCCGGCAAGCCGCGCATCTCGACCTGTCCGGCGGCGACGCGCACGAGTAACGAATCCTCCGTGACCCACCGGAAGCCGCGGCCGAGGAGCGTCACCGCGAGCGCGCGGCGGGCGGTATCCGGGCCACCAACAAGGGCGATCCCGCGCCCATCGCGCGCCAGGGCGGAGCCTTTAAGGGTCAGATAGCCTCGTTCCACGAGCGCGAGTGAGAGCATCGCGTCCAGCGCGCGTGTCACTTCCCCCGGATGTGCTCGGAGATCGCCCTCGATCGTCCAGGCATCGGGCCGGATCGTCGTCACGACGCCGGTTTCACGACGGAGGATCACGCGGCTATCGCCCCGATCGGCGGTCGCGACCCGCGCCGGCTTGCGCGCGCCGGAACGGCGCGGCACATCTATCAGGCGATCAGTATCAACGAGAGGAACGCCCTGAAGAGCGATCAGTTCCTGCTGCGGCCCGGTCGCGGTCGGGGTTTCCGCCGCGCGGTACCGCTGCACCAGCCGCGCGACATGCGCGATCACCGCCGCATCATTCGCGCGGACGATAAAGGGAACGTCGTGGATCGTGAACAGCAGCGGTGGGGCGTCGTCCGATGCAGCGGTGCGGTCGGGCCATGTGGACATCGTCGCTATCCTCTTCCATTCGCGACGGCAAACGGCACGCACTGTTTCCCGTTGCCCGCGTGCCACGCCGAGCCAGTATATCGAACGTATGGTAGCAGAGAATGTGTAGAGTGTGTGGGAGTGATGAGGAGACACCAGAAGTTAGGAATCCCCGCCGAAGGGGAGAACGCATCCGTCCTGCCTTGCCGCCGGACATGAGCGCGTGCATCGCGATTCGTGGTATGTCGGTCATGAAATGATTCTCCTTATTTACTTGCTTCCGCACTTGGCACTCAATGTGCGACATTGTACAATCAGCCATCTTCCGCTATGATGTGGAGGAGGCAGGTAAAATGTAGGGTTGTGACCGAACGTCGGCGCAGCCATCGTTGAAGGAAGGTAGGTGCGTGCGTGGGTAAGCGGCTTTCCATGCTTCTGGTACTGGTCGTAGCATTCCTCACGGTCTTTGCATTCACGGCAGGCTCCGGCTTAGCGCAGACAACGGGCTCGAGTACGGCTGGTTCGGGCACCAGGGCGCCAAGCCCAAGCGCGACGACTGCGGCAACCACCGCGCCGAGCGCGACGCGTGCGGCGACCGCAACCACCGCGGCGACGACCGCGCCGAGCGCAACGCGCGCCACGACCGGCTCTGTCGTCGCAACCGGTGCGGGTGGTGCGGTCGCGACGGGAACTGGCGGCGCCACAACAACGACCCTCCCGGCAACCGGCCAGGCGCATAGCGGCTCGATGAACTTCGTCATCATCGAGTTGATCGTCCTTGCTTTGGCAATCATCGGTACCGGCGTTGCTCTGAAGCGGCGCGCCCCACGCACCTAAACTTTCTGCGGTAGCGATGAAGCGGCGAGGATGTCCCTCGCCGCTTTTCTTTTTTGCCCGCTGTCTGCTGCCTGCTATCCGCTTCGCTACCGCCCCGTTCGTCCGTCCGGCAGCGGCAATGCGAACCGCGATGTGTCGCGCAGGTTGGTATAGACCTTCTCAGCATGGGGAATAGCGGCATGGAGGGAGAAGGAGCCACCGACGGTATCTGGTGTCCATGTCAGATGCGTCGCGTAGGGAAGCGCGTCCGCGCTCGTCTCCGCGACGACGCCGTCCGTATGATCCCCAGTCGGCGGTACGGCGGCGACAGTCGTAATATGCGTCGCCGCACGGTCCGGGTCCCAATAATGAGACAGGTCCACGCGGGTATTGAAGTCGGCGACGAAGAGAGGCGACAGGTCAAGCAGTGCGCCACTCGCGCAGCGGGAAAGGAAGGCCGCGAAGAAGTTGGTCGCGGCATCCGTCCCGGCATCCGGGCTGGCGATCTCCACCAACCGCGTCACGACGCCGGGATGCTGAAACGCCCAGAGTCGCGCCACCAGCCCACCCATGCTGTAGCCAACGAGCGTGACGCGCGGCGAGAGGCCGGGGCGATCCGGGCCGTATGTATGCCGGAGGAAGGCGTAGCCCGTATCGAGCGCCGGGAGTTGCTCCGCGACCGTCAGCCGCCCATCACGCGCGGGCGCACGATACGGGATGTCATCCCCTGTCAACCAGCGGCCCCAGTCATTCCAGGTCTCAGTCGGATCGGTCGGGCCGGGAGGGCCGCACGAGAGGTCCGCACCCGCCATCAAGAGAGCGGGCGGCGTACCAGGTATGACGAGGCGCATCCAGTCCAGCGAGGCCGACGCGCCAGTGAACGTCAGGGTGTTCGCCCGCGGAACGAGTGCGTTGTCCGCATCTCCAGGCTGCGGAAAAAGGACCTGTGCCGTTGGGAGAATCAGGCGATAGGCGTGACTGGCCGGCCCGGTCGGTTGCCACGCTCCTTGTACCGCGACCCCATTGATCGCGACGGAAAAAGTGGGTGGCGCGCCATCCGTCGGCGCAACCTCGATAGCGGTATCCGCCGCGACGCTCTTGCCGATCAGGTCAGCGCGGAGATGGCCCGCGTCGTCCGCGACTGGGCCATACGCACGGTCCACCATCACGGAAACATCGGTCGGATCGCTCACGACGGTCGGCCCAACCTGAAAGGTGTCGTCCCCCGCAAACGGCAGATCCGCCGTCGGTGTGTCCAATACCCTGGCCGCGACAGCCCCCGTCATCTGCAGAGTCAAAGCGAGCGCGACGATCCACCGCCCGTATCGCGCGATCCGTGTCGTTCCGTTCATGGCCTCTGCCGCTCCCAAGCCGCCCCATCACGCTATCATGTTATATGGTAACACCTCACGGGCGCACCCTGTGACAGATATTAGTAGCGCGGAGAACCTAACCCCCGGCCCCTTCCGTTCCTCGGCGTGGGAAGGGGAGCGAGCCTCCGCGAGGTCACGGCATTCGGGGGAACGCCTCGATGTCGCGATGAGATACCCCTTCCTCGCGGGAAGGGGCCGGGGGTTAGTTCTTTCATGGCAACCGAGCGGTATACGTCTCTTCATCGCCGGAAAGCAGCACGAGACCATCGTTCGCGAGCGCGCGGACGAGGCCGAGGAGCCACGCCGCGTCGGCATCGCTATATCTATCCCGCACCTGCGCGCCGAGAAGCGGCAGGGAGAGCGCATCGCCGTGCGGCAGTGCGCCGAGCGTGCGGAGGATACGGCCGCGATACTGGCGATTGGAGCCTTCCCACTTGCCCTGGGATTTCGTCGGACGCGGCGCGTCGGATGGCAGGAGCGCCCATTCCGGCGCAGCGCGACACCACTTCCGCACCGGGCAGCGGTCGCAGAGCGGGCGCGGGCGGCAGATTGTCGCGCCGAGGTCCATCAGGGCTTGATGCCAGTCCGCGCTCCGGCCCAGCGGCACGGCGGCCCGCGCCAACGCCCAGATGTCGCCCTCGGCGATGCGGTAATCTGGCGTCTCCGCGCCGACAAAGAGGCGATGCAACAGGCGGCGAATATTGACATCCACCATCGCCACCGGGCGATTATGCGCGAAGGCGGCGACCGCGCCCGCCGTATACGGCCCAATGCCGGGCAGCACCTTCAGTTCCGCGACATCGTCCGGGACGCGCCCGCCATGCACCGCAACCACCGCTTGCGCGAGCCGCTGGAGGTTGATCGCCCGCCGGTTGTAGCCCAACCCCGACCACGCCTTGATCACATCGCTCGTCGGCGCTTCCGCAAGCGCGGTGATCGTCGGGAACTGTGCCAGCCACGCCTCCCACTTCGGGATGACGCGATCCACCTGCGTCTGCTGCAACATCAGTTCGGAGACGAGGATCGCGTACGAATCGCGCGTCCGCCGCCACGGCAAATCCCGCCCTTCGCGCGCGTACCAGTCAAGCAGCGTCTGCTGGATGATCGGGAGATGCGTCAGATCGGGCGTTGATGGCGGCGCGGATGGGTTCGCATTCATAACACTATTGTACCGCAAACCCGATCTTTCACCTGCTCGACAGGAAAGATCGGCTGGACTACACTGGTGTTACTACATGGACGAACGTCGCGAGCGGTAAAGGCGTCAGAAAGAAGCGCATGATGACGACGGTACATGCACGAACTGATGCGGAGATTGCCCGCGGTTTCGCGGCATTACTGCGGAATCATCCTGCCGTGCAGCGACTTTGGTCACGTCGTGACGGAGATGCGATCGAATTCTGGGTGCTGACCGAACCGATTTCGCACGCGAGCGAACTGAGCATTTACCAATTGGCAACGCCCTTCCGCGAACAGTTCCCGGGGCTGCATCCACGCATCCATGTCATCCATGCGGGCCTTTATGACACGGATACTTTCATGTTCCATGAACCGCTGGGCGCTGAACTCGTGCAGTTGTCGCGCTGAACGGCATGGATCCACGGACGGAGGCGCATCTGCGCATGGCGGATCGTAACCGCGATCTTGCCTCCATTCTCGTCGCCGCGGAATTGAGCGCTCCGCCATATTCGTGGGCGGTGGTCGTCGCGTTTTACGCCGCCATGCATTACGTCAACGCCTACCTGTGGGAAAAGATACGGATCGAGCCACGCAATCATGATGAACGGAGCGATTGGCTCGCAAAAATTGCCGCGCTGAAGTCCGTTGACGGGCAATACGGACGTTTGCGCAGTCTCGCGTTCAGCGCGCGCTACGATCCGTTCTATCAGATTAACCGTCCGACTGCCGAGAGTGCCCTCCTCGATATAGCAGATATCGAACGCGCCGTTCGAGGCGCGATCTGACGTACGGGATCGTTGCGGAGTCTGAGTTGACGGCACCGATACTTGCCCATCTTATCGTGTGAAATGAAGCCGAGCAATCTGATTCCTTGCTATACTGTGCCCACACACGATTTCGTCTCTTTCGGGGCGCTTGAGAGTAGGGATGCCGTGACGATCCCCTTGTTCCCCAACAATCCGCCACTCGTTGGGCGAGACCGCGAACTGCGCCTGTTACGCGACACCCTTGCCGCGACGCTGGCGGGGCATGGCGGTCTCGTGCTGATCGGTGGCGAAGCGGGTATCGGCAAGACCACCCTCGCAGAAGATCTCTGCCGGGAGGCGGTGAAGCAGGGCGCGCTCGTCCTCGTCGGGCGGTGTTATGACCTCACGGAAACCCCACCGTATGGCCCGTGGGTCGAACTCTTCGGACGGTATCAGCCGGATGGCGACCCCGCGCCTCCCGAAGCCTTCGCCCGGCACGGCATGGTGGGCGAGGTCACGAGCCAGGCCATGCTGTTTCAACAAGTGCAGGATTTCCTGATGACGCTGGCAAGACAGCGACCGCTCGTCCTCCTCCTCGACGATCTGCATTGGGCTGACCCCGCCAGCCTCGATCTCCTCCGCGTGCTGGCACGTTCCGTCGCGGCGCTTCCCATGCTCCTCGTCGTCACCTACCGCGCCGATGAGTTGACTCGCCACCATCCGCTCTATACCCTCTTGCCCTTGCTGGAACGAGAATCGGGCGCAATCCGTCTCGACCTCCGCCGCTTGTCCGCGGACGCCGTGCGGGCGATGGTTGCAGCCCGCTATCCGTTGTCCACAGCGGATAGCGATCGGCTCGTCACCTATCTCGACACCCGTGCCGAGGGCAATGCCTTCTTCACAAGCCAACTGCTGCGTGCGCTGGAAGAAGGCGCGGCGATCCGGCAGGAAGGCGACGGCTGGGCCGTGGGCGATCTCGACAGGATGCGGATGCCCGCGGCGCTCCGGCAAGTGATTGACGGACGGGTAACGCGGCTGGGCGACGAGGCACAACGGCTGCTCGCGGTGGCGGCGGTGATCGGGCAGGAGACGCCGTTCGCGTTCTGGGCAGCGGTCACGGAGAGCGACGAAGAAAGATTGCTGGATGTCGTGGAGCAGGCAACCGCCGCCCGGATCGTGGAGGCGACGGAGGACGGCATGCGCGTCCGGTTCGTCCATGCGCTGATTCGGGAAACGCTGTATGCGGGCATCTTGCCGATGCGTCGGCGGGTGCAGCACCGGCGGATTGGCGATGCGCTCGCGACACTACCGGACGCCGATCCCGATACCGTGGCGTATCACTTTCGGCAAGCGGGCGACCCACGGGCGGTGGAGTGGTTAATCCGGGCCGGGGAGCGAGCGCAACAAGCGTACGCCCGACTGACAGCGGCGGACCGGTTCGAGGAGGCACTCGCCCTGATGGAAATGGGCGGAGCCGATGCAAGCGAACGGGGGTGGCTGCTGCTGCGCCTGGCGCTTTTGCGCCGCTATTCCGACTTCCGACAGGCACTCGGCTACCTGGAAGCGGCTGGACGACTGGCAACCGAAGCGGGCGACATCCTGCTGGGAGCCTGCATCCGGTTTAACGAGGGCCTCGTTCTGTGTTATCTGGAGGAGATGCGCCGTGGGATGACTGAGATGGAGGAGGCGGTCACTGCACTCGACGCGCTTTTTCCCCTGGATGAGTCCGCGTTGCGACGGTTGGAGCGGATGGGGATGGCGACGGACCCGGACAACCATCGGGGAACGCTGGCGCTCTGGCTGGCCACTACCGGCGCGTTGCAACGCGCGCGAACGCTGAGCGAAGAAGTCGGGGCACGGATCCTGGTCGTCCCGACGACCGCGCGGCTCGACGGGGCATTCGCGGCAGATGCGTTCCGGGCATTGGGAGCCGTCTACGCCATGCTCGGTCAGCCCGTCGCGGCCCGGCAAGCATACCGGCGCAATAAGGATGCATATCGTGCCATTGGTGACCACTTCCAAATTCTCATGACCGTTCGGCAAGAATTGCACTTCGTCGCGCTGCCGTACCAGACGGACGACCTTGCGGAGCAGCAGCGACTGGTGAACGAGACAGCGGAGGCGTCCACAAAGGTAAGCAGCACAACCTCCGCGAATCTCGCTGGCCTGGCTCACCTACCCCTGCTGGTACTCAATGGGCATTGGCAGGAAGCCCATCGCCTCCTCACCACGATACGGACCAATTCCGATGTGATCTGGGCGAAGATCTTCATCGCGGGACTGCTCGGCCTGCTGGCACGGCAACAGGGGGGCACCGACCTCGCGTGGACGCTCGTGCGGGAGGAGTTCCCCGCCGGGCCAGCAACGCTGCCGGGAGCGAAGCGGTAAATCGAGAGTCTGACGCTCCTCCGCCTCGCGGCATTGCTCGCCTTCGACGCCAGCGATCTTCCTCTCGCCAGGGAGTGGCTCGAAGCCCATGACCACTGGCTGGCATGGAACGGCGCGGTGCTCGGCCAGTCGGAGGGGCTGGCGCTCTGGGCGCGATATTATCGGGCAACTGGCGACGCCGAACGCGCCTGCGTACACGCGGAGCAGGCCCGTGCCCATGCCAGCGAGCCGCGTCAACCCCTTGCCCTGCTCGCCGCCCATCGCCTGCTCGGTGAACTCGATACCGATGCACGGCGCTGCGATGATGCCCAGACGCATTTGAAGAAAGCACTCGCCCTCGCCGATGCCTGCCACACACCGTACGAGCGGGCATTAACCCTCCTCGCGATGGCGGAATTACGGGCCGCGACGGGAAAAAACGCGGCGGCGCGCATCCTGCTCGATGAAGTCCGCGCCATCTGCGAACCACTCGGTGCGAAGCCCACCCTCGCCCGCGCCGATGCCCTCGCTGCCCGCTTGTCCGCTGCAGCAGACACCCCAACGCCCTACCCGGATGGTCTCTCCGCCCGCGAAGTGGACGTCCTCCGTCTCATCGCCACCGGCCTCAACAATCAGGAGATCGCGGACACCCTCTCCCTCAGTGTCCGCACCGTCGAGCGGCACATCACCAACCTCTACGGGAAGATCGCCGCGCGCGGTCGTGCCGACGCCACCGCCTACGCCCTGCGCCACCTGACGTAACGACGACGACGCGAGACCGCTACGTATTTCCCGCCAACGCGGCCTCTCCGCCGATGGTGAAAGCCCGCGCGCAATTACGTGGTTCCTCGGAAGTTGACTACCGGCTACGTACCGTACGCTGCAAGTGGCGGAACGATAGGCAGCCGGAACACCGAGAGGAGCACGACGATGGAGAACCCAATGGCCTTCCCGCAGCATTATGCGGATCATCAGCGGCAGGTAGCATGGATCAATGACAACGACTGGCAGTTCGAGCGACCGAAGAAGCAGTATCCGGTGCGGATAGCAATCGCGAAGGCGCTGATCCATCTCGCCACGCTGCTCGCTCCGACCAGGCAGGAAACACGCGCGGCGTAACCGAAGGGATCATCCAGAAGATGACACAGGTAAAGTGCCGCCCCGACAGGAGCGGCGCTTCTCTTGTATACTCCGGTGTCGAGTGGTGAAGCGGCGTACGAGCATCGGAGCATGTCCATTGCCGGAACTTCCCGAAGTAGAAACCGTCCGGCGGGGGCTGGAGCGCGTGCTGCCTGGTCGCCGGATTACCGCCGTTGTCGCGCCCGAAACGGAACCACGATGGCTCGCGTGGCAGGCCGCATGGCAGGCCGCACTGACGGGTCGGGCGATACGCGCCGTGCGGCGGCGCGCGAAATTCCTCATCCTCGATCTCGATGACGACCTCGCGCTCGTTGTCCACCTGCGCATGACGGGCGCCCTGACTATCGCTCAGACCGACGATCCACCCGCCCGCTTCCATCGCGTCGCGGTGCGGCTCGATAATGGGACGGAACTGCGCTTCGGCGACATGCGCCGCTTTGGTACCGCCGAAGTGCTCGACCCGGCGGGGCTGGCGGACCGCCTCGCCACTCTCGGCCACGAGCCACTCGACGATGCGCTCGATGCGGCGGCGGTCCGCACGGCGCTCGGCAGTTCTCCGAGATTGGCAACGAAGGCCGCCCTGCTCGATCAAACGCGGATCGCCGGGCTCGGCAATATCTATGCGGACGAATCGCTCCACCTGGCCGGTATCCATCCGCAAACGCCTGTCGGCACGCTGACGGATGCCGAAATCATCCGTTTGACGGCCGCTATCAAAGAGGTGATCGCCAGCGGCGTCGCGCATAGCGGTACGACCTTCGATGCCGAGGGGTTCCGCGATGCCTTTGGCAATCCCGGCGGTAATTTGGCGCATCTCCGCGTCTACCATCGTCACGGCGAGCTGTGCCTCACCTGCGGCACGGACACCATCGTCCAAATGCGCCTCGCCGGTCGCAGCACCCATTGGTGCCCGACGTGCCAGCCGGAACGAGTAACGAGTAGCGAGAAGGGACAAAACCCCTCGTTACTCGCTACTCGTTACTCGCTACTCGTTACTCTCGCATAGTTTTGCGTCCCTGCCGACTGATGTGCGAGAATCAAGAAACGGTCAGATCAGCAGACAGCGAATCATTCCTTTTTCCCGTGACCGAAGCGACACAGCAGGTGTGGCGGGCAGACGCGAAGGGACGTGCGTATGGAAGAGGCTGTGGCAATCGTGCCAGGAGAACCGGATGCGCCGCCCGTCACCGCCGTGCCGGAGCCAGCCCCCCATCCTGCTGCCTTGCTGCATAATCGCGCCTTCCTCACCCTCTGGGGCGGGCAGAGTGTCAGTGTCTTCGGCACCCAGGTCACGCAGTTCGCCCTCCCCTGGCTGGTGCTCGACCTCAATCGCTCCGCCGTCACCGTCGGCGCCCTCAGTGCGGTCAGTTTCCTTCCCTACCTCCTCTTCGCCTTGCCCGCCGGAGTGATCGCCGATCACTGGAACCGCCGCGCGATCATGCTCGTCTGCGACGCGGCGCGTGGCTTGATCGTCGTCAGCATTCCGGTCGCCGCCATCATGGGCGCCCTGACCCTCGTGCAGTTGTTCGTCGTCGCCGCGTTGCTGCGCTTTTTCACGATCTTCTTCGATGTCGGCTACACCGCCTGTCTTCCCAACCTCGTCGAGAAACGGCAACTGGCGGAGGCGAACGGCAAACTGGAGATGACCCGGAGCGCCGCCGAACTCTCCGGCCAGCCGCTGGCAGGGACGCTGGTGGCTCTCTTCTCGGCGGCGGGAACGCTGGTGATTGACACCGCCTCGTATGTCGTCTCCTTTCTCTCGCTCGCCACCATCAAACAGCCGTTCAGCGCGCCGACGGTGCGGCGTGAGGACGGGACGTTCTGGCAGCGGATGGCCGAGGGAGTGCGCTTCGTCGCGAACCATCCGCTGATTCGCGCCCTCTCGATCGCCACGGCAATCGGCAATCTGGCGACGAGCGCCATCACTGCTGTCCTCGTCTATCGCTCGCGGGTCGAACTGCACTTCAATGCCGCCGAAACAGGGATATTCCTCGCCAGCGTCGCCATTGGCCAGTTCTTCGCCTCGCTGGTGGTGGGCAGGATCGCGCGCCGGGTGGCGTTTGGCCGCCAGATTCTGCTGGCGACGCTCTTCCAGCCGCTGGTACCGCTCGCCTTCGCGCTGACGGGCAACCTGGTGGT
>JBPCPB010000111.1:0-6470 GCA_050999735.1 Thermomicrobiales bacterium
TGGGGGGGGTGGGTTTGGGACGCTTCTGAGCTGTGTTGTGGTCTTTGGGGGGTGTCGGGGAGGGTGGCGCTCGGGTGTGCTGCCCGAACCCCCCCCCTACGTAGGCATCACGCTAATGTCATCATGAAACGATATTACCCAGTGTGGCAGGCTGAAACCTGCTCCACCACAAAGCAATAGCCCTCCGCTCGTGCTGAGGGTCCTTTTAATCAGGTTTGGGCGAGCGATCCCGCAAAAACGTCATCGCATGCGCGGTCATTGCGGCGATAGATTCCTTACTCGAATCGAGGATCAGGTCCGCGTGCGCTCGTGCATCAGTGAGACGGATCTCTTGCGCATCGTAGACGGCCTGCGGCCACTCTTCGCCGCGACGAGCGCGCACGGTAGCGAGCGGTACGTCGAGGTAGATCAGCACATCGGACGCGGCGTGCCGCCAGAGCCAGGTGATGCCGGAGTGCTCCTGCGCGACGGCGTGCGCGTCGTATCCATTGCGGCGGAGCGCGCCGACGAGCGTGGACTTCCCCGCCGCGCAGTGCCCGACGACGGTAATCCGCAGTCGTCGCTCCTCCGTCTGTCCGGTATGCTCATCCATCACGGCGCCGGAGGATGAGTGGGACATTGGCATGCAAATGGCGCGTGACGGCGCGCTCCTCGCGCGCGATGATCGTCAGCGCGATCACCGTCATATCGTCATTTGGCAACCCCCGGTCAGCGGTCATTGCCGCCGCCAGCAGCGTGTCCGCCAGCGTTTGTGCACCGACCAGCGCAGTGGCGCATACCGGTAGCGCTGCGAGCACATCGAGTGGCGTGCCATAGCGCTCGCCGGCATGCGCGATACCGTCCGTGAAGAGCGCGACCTGCAATCCCAGCGCCAGGTCGAACTGATCAATCGCCGGGCGCGCGTGGCGGCGAATGCCGATTGGCCCGGAGGCCGTCGGCAAGAGTGACCACACGCCATCACAGCAAACCGCGCCCGGTACATCCGCGTTGCGCGAGATGAGGATGCTGTTCGTCCCCAGGTCGAGTGTCAGGAGGTCGAGCGTGGCGGAGACGCGGCCACCGCGATAGGCGTGCAAGTAATCATGGACGGCCCGCGCCACCGCGCCATCCCGCACACCCTCCTTGATGAGTGCGACCGCCTTGGATGTTAGTTGCAACGAGAGCAGTTTCGCCGGGAAGCCGTGCCCCTGCCCGTCAACCAGCACGAGGGTGAAGCCGCCATCGGGGCGCTCGACGAGTTCGACGGTGTCGCCGCTCTCGCGCGCGGCGTAATGGCTCGTCTTGGCGGCGGCGAGGTCGGCCTGTAAGAAGATCGCCCCCGGATTAGCGAGCGGCGACGAGTTTTCCCCGGTCGCCGTAGTTTCGGTTGTAGTAGGCAACGTATCCGGCATCCTGCTTAAGCGGCTCCCACCAATCGCGATGCTCCGCGTACCAGCGTACCGTCCGTTCGAGGCCAACCGCGAACGGTAATTCCGTCTGCCAGCCGAGCGCGCGCAATTTCTCGCAGTCGAGGGCATAGCGCCGGTCATGGCCCGGCCGGTCGCCGACAAATTGCAGAACATCATGCGGCATGCCGAGGACGTCAAGAAGCGCGCGGAGAACGTCGAGGTTCGTGCGCCCGTGCCCCAATCCCTCGTGTTCCGCGCCGATATTGTACGCCTCGCCGGGCACGCCTTCGTGCAACACCCGATCAATCCCGTCACAATGGTCGTCCACATGGAGCCAGTCCCGCACCTGCATACCGTCGCCATAAACGGGGATTGGCTTGCCGTCTATGGCATTGGTGATCGCGACCGGAAGCAACTTCTCCGGATATTGGTACGGCCCATAGGTATTCGAGCCGCGCGTGACAACCGTCGTCAGTCCATGCGTGATGTGGTATGAGTTCACGACCAGATCAGCGCCTGCTTTGGTTGCGCTGTAGGGCGACCGCGGCGCGGGCGCGTCATCTTCGCGCGAGACGCCGTCCTCGACATGGCCGTAGACTTCGTCGGTGCTGACCTGGAGGTAGCAGGTGACGCCTTCCTGCCGTGCCGCTTCAAGGAGCGTCAACGTGCCGACGACCTGCGTCTGCGCGAAGTTGCTCCCATCCATGATCGAACGGTCCACATGGGACTCAGCGGCGAAGTTCAGCACGCCATCGCAACCGCGCATCGCCTCCTGAACAACATCGGGGTCAGCAATGTCGCCGTGAACGAAGGTAAAACGCGGATCGGCTTCCACCGAGGCGAGGTTCGCGAGGTTCCCGGCGTAGGTCAGTTTATCGAGGACGACGATCTCATACGACCGCCGCGTGAGCGTGCGACGCACGAAGTTGCTGCCGATAAAGCCCGCGCCACCTGTCACGAGCAACCGCTTGAATGTTCGCCCCATCCGTTCCTCCCACGTGCCACGCTCGCCCAACGCTCATCAGGCCGCGCGTAGCATAGCACCTTCGCACTCTCCGCCGCGAACAACCAGATGTTGGTGGAGCAGGCTTCAGCCTGCCGATGGGATTGCAGGCTGAAACCTGCTCCCCCACTGACGCGCCGTTATCGCCGCGAAGCGCTCCATGACGGAGACGTTTCGACCGTCACGAAGCGCGCTAATCCGGCGAGGTCACGATGGAGGGCGATCACCGCCAACGGGAATGTTGCGTCGCACAGCGCGGCGGCAATTTCCGCTTGTGATGGATCAATCTCGAACGCAAACGCGCCACCGGGCAAAAGACGCGCAGGAACCTGTGGGATGAGGGCACGATACAAGCCAAATCCATCCCCTCCCCCACCGGCCAGCGCGCCACGCGGCTCCGCGCGGAGGTCGGCTGCGTTCGTTTGTGCATCGGTGAGATAGGGAAGATTGGCAAGGATCATCTCGGCGGGTTGCCCGAGCCAGGAGACGAGATCACCGCAGACGCATGCGACACGCCCGGCGACGCCATGCTGCCGCGCATTCATTCGCGCAACAGCCAACGCCTTTTGGGATAGGTCGGAGGCAACGACGCGGGCAGACGGCATCATGGATGCGAGGGCAACCGCGATCGCCCCGCTGCCCGTGCCGACATCCACGATCCGCGCGCGATCAGTTCGTGCGCCGAGCCGACGCGCGGCCCATTCAACGAGCAATTCGGTCTCCGGGCGCGGCACGAGCGCCGCGTCATTGACCGTGAACGCCAGGCCCATGAACTCTTTCGTGCCGGTGAGATACGCGACTGGCTCGCGGCGCAGCCGCCGTTCGATCAGCGCATCGAACGGCGACGATAGATCCGGCGGCGCATCGTCCAGTATCCGGGCGTAGAGCGCCGCCCGGTCAAGCCCGAGCAGAAATCCAAGCAAAAGTGCGGCGTCGAGTTCCGGCGTCTCGATGCCCGCACCTCGCAATCGGCTCGCGCCGCTCGTGAGAAGATCGCGCAGACGGGGCGCGGTCACGTTAGTTGGCAGCCAGTCCCGCCGCCGCGAGCCGGTCGGCTTGATCCGCCGCGCGCAACTCGGCGATCAGCGGTTCGATGTCCCCGTTTAGTACGCCTGGCAGGTTGGAGCGGTTCATGCCGATCCGGTGGTCGGTGACGCGATCCTGCGAGAAATTGTAGGTGCGGATCTTCTCGCTACGGTCACCCGTCCCGATTTGCGACTTGCGCTCGGCGGAGAGCGCCTGCTGCTGCTTTTGCAATTCCATGTCGTACAATCGGGCACGGAGCACGGCGAGCGCCTTAACCCGGTTCTTCAACTGGCTCTTCTCGTCCTGGCACGTGACAACAAGCCCCGTCGGCAGGTGCGTCATGCGCACGGCGCTGTCGGTCGTATTGACGCTCTGGCCGCCGTTACCGGACGAACGGTAGACATCAATCTTCAAATCGGCCTCATTGATCTGCACATCCACGTCCTCGACTTCCGGCATGACGATCACCGTCGCCGTAGAGGTGTGAATGCGGCCGCCGGACTCGGTCGCCGGGACGCGCTGCACGCGGTGGACGCCACTCTCCCAGCGCAGGTGCGCAAAGGCGCTTTTGCCATGCACCTCGAAGACGACTTCCTTCATCCCGCCGATGCCGGTCTCGTTGATGTCAATCAACTCGACTTTCCATCGCTGCCGCTCCGCGTACTTCGTGTACATCCGGTAGAGTTCCGCCGCAAAGAGCGCTGCTTCTTCGCCACCCGTCCCGGCGCGAATCTCGACAATTACGTCCCGCTCATCGTTCGGATCGCGTGGGACGAGCATCAGGCGAATCGCCTCGATCTGGTCGTCGCGCTCCATAGTCAGAGTTTCGAGTTCTTCGCGGGCGAGCGCCGCCATTTCCGGGTCGCGCTCCTCGTCCGCCATCGCGGTGGTCGCGCTGATCTCGTCATTCAGGTCACGCAGCCTGCGGTAGGCGACGACGGTATCCTCGAGCTCCGCCCGCTCGCGGCCAAGCGCAGATAACTGGAGATGGTCGGTGACGACCTCCGGCTTGCCCATTTCATCTTCAATCGCGAGGTAGCGCCGCTCGATGTCGGCGAGGGTATCAAACATCTGCATGGTGATTCAGTCCTCCAATGGATACAACAAATCGGGCATGCGGAACACTTCCCCGGCCGCTAGCCATGCGCGGGAAAATCATGCCAACCGTTGCGGACCTTGCGAATCACCTTCATCGTGCCTGCTCTCCGTTCCGAAGCTTCGGAGCGGAAACCGCTCCAGCACAGTATACCGCGATCCGCCTGCACCGAGAATGCTGCGGATCAGCGCGACACTCTCCACCGTCCACGCGGTGGGCGGAACATGAATGGGGCGATCCAGCGCGGCGACAATCGCGGCAATTCCCGGTGCATCGCGGTGCAAACGCGCAACCCGGCCGAGAGTCAGATGGGGCCGAAACGGCTTCCGATCCGCGACGACGCCCTCGACCGTCCGCACCGCTTCCGTCACCGAGTGCTGCAACGCACGCAAGCGATCATCCGCGCCGCGCAACCCCAGCCAGAGGACGCGTGGCGTGTCAGTGGAAGGAAAGGCGCCGACCGCATCCGCCCGCAGGAAGAGCGCATCATGCGCTGCGACTGCCGGTGTAAGGGCGGCGGTCAATGACGGGATATGGGTCGAAACGACATTGCCAAGAAACTGCAAGGTCAGATGCATGTGCGTCGGCTCGACCCAGCGTACCGGCATATTGCCCTGCGGGCTCCCGCCGCGCCGCCTGAGGGTCTGCTGCACATCCGCCACCGCATGCTGCATCGCCGCGTTCGTTTCGAGCGCGATAAATAGCCGCTGAAAACGGGGAGTGGGGCTGAGGGAAGGACTAAGGACTAAGGACTGAGGACTAAGGGGATCGGCTCCCGGCTCCCGTTGCATAGCAATTCCACCTTACGCGCTTCGTCTTCACGCGGTGATTATCGCACCGGGAGCGTGCTACACTGCCCGCGAAGTTGATACTGTGCGTGCTACATTGGCAGGAAGAGGGCCAGGGCCACTCAGTCCTTAGCCCTTAGTCCTTCCCCCCGTCCTTTCGCGACAAAGGAGTAATACGATGGCACAAGGATTTCGCGGCGTCTTCACGATCCCGGTCACACCGTTCGACCGGCACGGCAACATTGACGAGGATTCGCTGAAAAACGAGGTGGATTGGTGCGTCCGGGCGGGCGGGCATGGCATCGTCGCGCCCGTCAACGCGAGCGAGTCGCCGACACTGCTCGATGACGAGCGCAAGCGCGTGACGCGGCTCGTTGTGGAGACGACCGCGAAGCGCGTCCCAGTCGTGATCGGCGTCTCCGGTGTCAGCGCGCAGGCGTCGGTGATGTTCACCAAATATGCCCGGCAGGTCGGCGCGGACGCGGTGATCGCGATGCCGCCGTACGGCGTCCGTCTTGCCGACCCGGAGTCCGTCTTCGCCTTCTATCAGGCAGTAGCGGACGCGGCGGACGGTCTGCCCGTTTTCATTCAGAACTGGGGCGGCCCCGCCGGTACGATCATGACCGCGCACCAGATGACGCACCTGATGACCGAAATTGACAATGTCTCCTACCTCAAGGAGGAGACCGCAAATTCGGGCCACCTGATGACGACGGTACTCGCGACGGCGGGCGATGCCTGCGAGGGGATCATGGGCGGCATCGGCGGGCGCTACCTGATGGACGAGTTCCGGCGCGGCGCGTGCGGCACGATGCCCGCCTGCCAGACGACGGACATTCATGTCACTACCTGGAACGCCCTCGAAGCGGGCAATCTCGACAAGGCCCGCCGCACCTTCTATCGCCTCCTTCCCCTCCTCAATATGGAAGCGGCCTTCGGGCCAATCGTCTACAAAGAAGTCCTGAAACGGCGTGGCGTGATCGCGAACACGACCTTGCGCTCCCGCCGCGATTCCGGGCTTGATGAATATGACCACAAGGAACTCGACGAAATCCTGCGCGATGTCTCCGATTTATTCTCGATCTGACCTACCCCCCGGCCCCTTCCCGCGAGGAAGGGGATGGGAATGAGCCTCCACGAGGGCCGGGCGTTGCAGGGAACACCACGGC
>JBPCPB010000121.1:0-3832 GCA_050999735.1 Thermomicrobiales bacterium
GGGGAGGGGCCGGGGGTGGGGTCTCTTCCATGCATGGGGAGAGGAACCATGTGCTACCATCCCCACGCCAACGAAACGGGGAGCGATGACAACACCGAGGAGCCGGGCGGACATCTATAGTATCGGGCACAGCAACGCGCCTGCCGAGCGTGTCGTCGCCTTGCTGCGTGAGCAACAGATTGATCTGCTCGTGGATGTGCGAAGCATCCCCGCAAGCAGATACGCGCCGCAATTCAACCGGCGCGCATTTGTGCGGACGCTGGCGGAGGCGGGAGTGCGCTACATCTACATGGGCGATTGGCTTGGCGGGCGACCACGCAATCCAGCGTGCTATAAAGATGGCATCCTTCCGCGCGGACATGCGAACTATCTCAACCTCGTGGACTATGCGAAAGTGGCCGCGCGACCGTGGTATCAACGGGCCGTCCGCGATCTGATGCACATGGCGCGAGAGCGGCGGACGGCGATCATGTGCAGTGAGGAAGACCCACGACGCTGCCACCGACTGCACCTGATCGCCCAAACACTGACCGCGAGCGGTATCGCCGTCTACCACATCCGCCATCGTGGCCCGCTGGAAGTCGGCCTGTTCGATGTAGCCTCTCTTTATGAGGGCGAAGCGTTTGACTATGGAGCGATGCCGATGAAACTGTACACCGTGGGGTTTACGAAGAAATCCGCCGAGCAGTTCTTCTCGCTTCTGAAGAAGAACGATGTCCAACGACTGGTAGATATTCGTCTCCGCCCGACCGGGCAACTCGCCGGATTCACGAAGCGCGACGATCTTGCGTATTTCCTCCCGAACCTGATTGACTGCGAATACCATCACACGACCCTCCTCGCTCCGACCGCCGACATGCTCTCCATATACCGAAAAGATGGCGACTGGGCACAGTATGTCCGCCGGTTCGAGGTATTGATGGATCAGCGCAATGTACCCTTCGCGCTCGACCGCGCCTTCTATGAGGAAAAGGCGTGCTGCCTCCTGTGTAGCGAGGCAACACCGGAGCAATGCCACCGGCGGCTCGTTGCGGAGCGGATCGCGCGATCATGGGCGGATACCGAGATAATCCATCTCTAGCGACAAGGCGGCGACATGAAGGCGACGCTGACGATTACCGATCTGACCCGGATGCAAGGGGATCGCGTCTGCGTCGCCGGGTACTTGCCGGACAATACGTGCGTCCGTCCCGTCTTCGCCAAAGGTGGGCTGACCGAGGCATGGCTGCGTGTCCGAGGGAAGGTCGCGATTCGCCCGTTCGCGGTAATCGAGTTCGACCTGCACGGCAAATCACCCATGCCCTTGCCGCCGCACACCGAGGACCGAATCATTGATGCTACCTACCGTGTCCAACGCGGCGCATTGACGCCGGAGGAGCGCGCGGAATGGTGTGCGAAGGCCGAAGATCGTGATGTGGCGGCGATTTTCGGCGCGGCGATCCACGACGAAGATGGTCATTTCGTCCTCGCGGGGGAGGGGACGCGCTCCCTCGGCACGGTGCGCGTCAAGTGGCTGGAAGAGGTGCAGTTCAGCCTTGGCACGAATGGGCGCTGGCAGTACCGGCTCGGCTTCACTGACCAGAGTGGGCAGCAGTATCGCTTACCCGTAACGGACCTCACGTTTCGCGTCTACCTTGAGTATCTGCGCGACCGGCGTGCCGTGCCGCCCGCCACGGTCGCGCACCGCTTGACCGCCATCTTGCAGAAAAACCCGGTCTTCCTGCGGATCGGCCTGGCGCGCGGCTGGGAGCGCTTTCCTGACCGTTGCTATGTCCAGATCACGGGCGTGTACTCGTTCCCCGATTACCTCAGCGGACGGTGCTTCGCCGACTTCGCCCCGGCATCCGTTCCAAACGACGGCTTCCTCACGAAACTCGCGCGCTTCCTCGGCGCGGACTGAGGGACAGCGGGAGGGAAGCAACCGACGCTCGGAATATCCGTAGAGATTAGCAGGCAATGTTGGTGCACGGCGGCACGGAAGGGGACAGAGCATCATCACTGCACGCATGCGTGAACCGGTCAACGGGCTGACCCATCTGGCGGGCGTGTTGCTCTCGGTTGTCGCGCTCGGCGTGCTGCTGTCGCTGGCGATTGCGGCGCGGGACGCGCGGCAGGTGATCGCCTTCACGATCTTCGGCCTCAGCCAGATTGCGCTGTACACCGCAAGCACGCTCTACCATTCCCTACCACTTGCCCCGGCAGGCGTCGCGAAACTGCGGCGGATTGACCACATGATGATCTTCGTCCTGATCGCCGGGACGTACACGCCGATCTGCCTCGTCGCCCTCGGTGGCGGCTGGGGCTGGAGCCTGCTGGCAGTCGTCTGGGGCTTGGCAGCCGGTGGCCTGATTCTCAAGATATGCTGGATGCACGCCCCGAAATGGCTCTCCACCGGCATCTATCTCCTGATGGGGTGGGCCGCGCTCGTCGCCGCTCCCGTGCTCTTCCACCGGCTCCCCAGCGGGGCGATTGTCTGGCTGATCGCGGGTGGCATCATCTACAGCGTGGGCGCCGTCATCCATGCCCTGAAGCGGCCAAACCTCATCCCCGGCGTCTTCGAGGCGCACGCGCTCTGGCACCTCTTCGTCCTCGGCGGTAGCGCCTGCTTCTTCTGGATGATCGTGCGGTACGTGGCGTGAGCGAGAACGAAGGCTATGTGCGAACCTTCCCGTCCAGTGTCACGCCGGTCACATTCGTGATACCGCCCGTCACGACGATCGTGACGCTCCAGTAGGCGGTTTTTCCGGCGGGGACGGTAAGAACGTTGTCGCGCTCCACAGCGGTGGAGAGATGCTCCGAGATGCCCGTCGCCGGTTCGATAGCGACGTGGGTGTAGCCGCCCCACGCGCCCCGATTTAGCCATAGGCCGAGCATCGGCACCGTGAAGGCGAAGCCGACGACGAAACCGGCCAGCGTGTCATGCAGGGCGGCCCAGCGGTCGCTCTCGATCATTGGGCCGACATAGACTTTGGTCGCGGCGGGCGCGCCGTTTTCATTCAGTTGCACCCCCGCGAGGTCCACGCCGTCCGTCTTCGGCCACGTCGCGGGCGCGTATTCGTGCAGTGGGCTGATGCCGCTCACCGAGCCAATCTCGACATTCGCAACGGAGGGCGGCAGGATGATCCGCATCCCCGGCTGCCAAATCATCAAGGGATGCAGCGCCCAGAGGCAGGGCGCGGGCGCACTGCTCGTATTGGTCAGCGCGTACTCAAGGGCGATGGCCGTCTCATTCGCGAAGGTGATCCGCCGCGTCAGACGGAAGGGTGACTGCCGGAGCGTCACCGTCGTCTCGATGCGATCCCTGCCAACTGTTACATTCCACGGCACGGACCACGCCTCACCGTGGTCGGGCAGGTCGCGCCCCGCGTCGGTATCCGCCCAGATCGTCGGTAGGCACTCGTCAATACCGACTGCCGGGTGATCGGCGAAGGGCATCCCGTACGCTGGTGGTGGCAGCGCGCGCAAACCGGGCGGCGACCAGAGCGCTTCCCGCCCGCTCGGCCGGTGCAGCAGCGACGCGATCCGCGCCCCCTGCTCCGGCAGCATGACAACGCGCAGCAATTCATTCTCCAGCACCACGCCCCGCGCCCGCGCCCACCGCTCCTCCCGCACCCGTATCGTCACTCACCCCTCCGTTATCGCAAGACGACAAATCGATCACAGAGAACACAGAGTGCACAGAGAAGAGGAAAAAAGGGATTGGAAAAGAATTCTGCTTTCTCTTCCTCTGTGATCTCCGTGTCCTCTGCGCCCTCTGTGCCCCGTCACCTCTTTACTGCGCGATCAGGGGTAGAGTCATCGTTGGGGTGAGGGTGCGGCGGGGGGCTTCGAC
>JBPCPB010000128.1:0-6795 GCA_050999735.1 Thermomicrobiales bacterium
GCGTAGGCTTCAGCCTGCGTCTTCCTCTTATTCAAGGACGCAGGCTGAAGCCTCCGCTCCTGCGATGCGGTCCCGCGTTGATCCGCCGCGTAGTCACCATCGAGGCCGAAGTCGCGGAGGCGCTGCATGAGGCCGGCGAGATCCAACCCGAGCGCGTGGGCGGCGGCGACGCGGTCGCCCTCGTGCTGCTTGAGGGCCTCGACGAGCAACTCGCGTTCGACTTCGTTGAGCACCTGTAGCAGCGGCGTGCGCTCGCGGACGCGCTGCGTGATGTCGAGCAGGCGCCCGCCTGCTTGCGGCGCAAACTGGATCTGTTCGGCAGTAACCAGACCGCCTTGCGAGAGAACGATACCGCGCTGAATCGTATTCTCCAGCTCGCGGATGTTGCCGGGCCAGGAATGCGTCGTCAGTTTTTCCGCCGCGTCCGGCGAGATGCGCGCCGAGCGGCCCGCAACGCCATAGCGGTGCTTGTCGAGGAAGTGCTGGGCGAGGAGCGGCACATCCTCCATGTGCTCCCGAAGGGGCGGCACATGGATCGTCAGGACATGCAGGCGGTAGAAAAGGTCTTCGCGGAAGGTGCCCGCCGACACTTCGTCCTCCAACCGCCGGTTCGTCGCCGCGATGACGCGCACGTCAACATGGATCGGCGCCGTGCCGCCGACACGCTCGAATTCCTTCTCCTGGAGGACGCGCAAGAGTTTCGTCTGGGTGGAGAGCGTCAGTTCGCCGATCTCATCGAGAAAGATCGTGCCCCGATTCGCTCGCTCGAAACTCCCCTTGTGCTGATTCAACGCGCCGGTGAACGAGCCTTTTTCATGGCCGAACAACTCACTTTCGAGGAGCGATTCCGGCAACGCCGCGCAGTTCACCTTGACCAGCGGGCCGCGCGCGGCGAGCGAGTTCTTGTGCAGCACGTTGGCGATCAATTCCTTGCCCGCGCCCGTCTCGCCAGTGATCAAAACGGGCGCATCGGAGGCCGCCGCCCGCCCGATCATCTGGAAAATGCGCGCCATCTCCGGGCTGGAGCCGATAATTTCATCCCGCAATCGCTGATCGGCCTCGGCGGGAGTGGCGATCATCCGCGCTTCCTGCTCTTGTGTGTTGAAGAAGGTCCTGACCTTCTGAACGACGTACTCGATATCAAAGGGCTTATTCAGGTAGTCGAACGCGCCGAGCATCGTCGCCTCGATGGCGATCGAAGCAGTCGTGAACGCGGTCATCATAATAATCGGCAGCGTCTCCCCGCCGGACGATTGAGCAATCTCACGGAGCGCTTCGATTCCGGTCATGTCGGGCATCTGCACATCGAGCAGCACGAGCGCGGGCCGTTGCGGGCTATGGTAGAGGGCGAGCATCTCCTTGCCCGTTGCCGCTTCGATCGGCTCATACCCTTCATCGGTCAGCAATTCGACGAGGAGCGTGCGGATCGCCGCATCGTCGTCCGCGATGAGGATGCGGCGATTCGCCGCGTCATAAGCATACGCGGGGACGAGCGCATCGCCACTGCTCGGCGTATGCCCGTTCGCGTTCGGCTTGCGCGACGCGGCAGAGCCAGCGGCGCTCACGCGGCGTGCGGGTGGCCTGCTACTCATGTCGTCTCACTCCCCTCACCCGGAATCATCGCACCCATACACGTCAACGACGCGCACTCATTGTACTCGTGTCCTCCTGAGATGCAACGATGGCTCGCATATGCTCAGTGTGATCGGGAAAGCGGGAAGCGGTGGTCGCTGGTATACTAGCGGCGCAGACCGCTCATTAACGGCCGCTTGTGGGTGCCGCATCGCTGAAATTGAGGTAGCGCGTGTCACACTTCTACACGAACCAGCCGACCCCCTACAACCCCGAGCCGCCGCCGATGCTGACACCGGAGCAATTCCGCGAGAGCGCCTTCCGCCTCGAATCGGAGGTTGCAAACGTGATGGTCGGGCAAGAGGAAGTCGTGCGGGCGGTTCTCACCTGCATGATCGCGGGGAGCCACGCGCTCCTCGAAGGTGTGCCCGGCCTCGGCAAGACGATGCTCATCCGCACGTTCGCGGATGCGCTCGATCTCCAGTTCAGTCGCATCCAGTTCACGCCGGACCTGATGCCCGCTGACATCACGGGCACGAATATCCTCGCCGAGAACGACGCGGGGCGGCGGACGTTCCAGTTCCAGCCCGGCCCGGTCTTCGCGAACATGATCCTTGCGGACGAGATCAACCGCGCCACGCCGAAGACGCAGTCCGCCCTGCTGGAAGCGATGCAGGAGCGCACGGTCACGGTCGCGAATACGATTTATCCGATCAACCGTCCCTTCTTCGTCCTCGCGACGCAGAATCCGCTGGAGATGGAGGGAACGTACCCGCTGCCCGAGGCGCAACTCGACCGCTTCATGTTCAAATTGGTCGTCGGCTTCCCGCGCGCCGAGGAATTGAGCGAAATCCTCCGCCGCACAACGGGCGGCTTCACGCCCGAAGTCAACACGGTCGCGACGGGCATTGACATTATCCGCATGGGCGATCTGGCACGCGAGGTGCCTGTCGCCAGCCATATCAACGAGTATGCCGTCCAATTGCTGCTCGCGACGCACCCGGATCAATCGCTCGCACCGGAGAGCGTGCGCCGCTTTGTGCGGTATGGCTCAAGCCCGCGCGGCGCGCAGGCGATGGTGCTCGCGGGGAAGATCCGTGCCCTGCTCTCCGAGCGGCTGGCGGTAGCGCATGAGGATATTCGGGCTGTCGCGTATCCGGCGCTCCGGCACCGCATCATCCTCAATTTCGAGGGTGAGGCGGAGCGTATCACGCCGGACGACATCGTCTCGGATGTGATCGCGGCAGTACCGGAACTCGTCAACGCCTGATGCTGGTAGGACTAAGGACTAAGGACCAAGCGGGAACGCGCCTCACTTAGTCCTTAGTCCTTCGTCCTTAGTCCTGGAGTCCGATGATTCGCGTTACACTGCCGGAAGAGAAAGCGGTATGGAATGAGCGCGTCACGTTCGCGTGCGTGCCGGTGGCGGATTGCCTGCTTGCGCTCTATTTGCTTGCGAATCGCAGCAGTAGTGGGAGTGAGGCGGGGTCGAGGCGGCTGCGCGCGCTCCGGCAACAGATCGCGCCGGAGCCGATGCATGCTGTCCAGGCCCTCTTCGATGCGACCTTTCCAATGGGGGTGCTTGCGTTCGATACGATGTGGGCGCTGCCGGACGCCCGTGATCCCGATGCGCTGATCGCGGCGCTTCGCGCGCTGCCGGATACGGCGGTCGTCGCGCACGCACTCGCATGCGGCGGAACATTTCGTGCGGATGCGCCACGCCACCCCGGCGTCCTCCGATCACTGATGGACGATCCCGCGTGGGCGATGGAATATGTGCAGCGGTTTCTCTCTCCGGCGCCGTCCGACCTCACACGCATCGTGGACATCCTCACTCGTCCGGCACGGACACGACAACAGATTGCGGACCTGCTCTCGGGATTATTCGAGGAACTCCTCGCGCCGTTACTGCCCGAATTATCCGCGGCAGGACGGGCCGCCGAGGCGCGGATGCGCGCGGTTTTCGCCGCCGATCCGCTAGGCTTCACCGTCGCGCACCTGCCGGATGCCGGTTTGAACGCGCGGGATATGCCGCGTTTGCTCTTCTGGCCCTCCGCATTCCTCGGCGATGGCTGGGCAACGATGACGCCCGCTCACGCGCCGGATGCAACGGGGGATCACGCGCTCCACGCCATCGCGTACGGCGCGGATATGCCGCTGTCGTCCGCGCGCAGTACACGGGCTGAATCGGGCGCAATCGTGCCGGAAATCGCGCCGCCGGAAACGTATCAGGATGTCTATCGCCTGCTCGCCGACCCGGCGCGCTGGACGCTGATTCAGTTGCTCGTCGCGGCGCCTCGCTATGGTCAGGAACTGGCGGAACTGCTCGGTCTGAGTATCGCCACCGTCTCGCATCACCTCAATGGCCTGAAGAAGCTCGATCTCGTGGACATCCGGCGCGACGAACATCGCCTCTACTACCATCTCCGCACCGACCGCCTCCGCGCCTTGCTCGCGGGCGCGGAACAAGGCGTATTGAAGTCATAGCGATTATTTTTGTTGGGGAGGTATGCATGCACGAAACACCGGAGGATATGGAACGATTGCAGGCGCTGCTCGACCGGAGCATCGAGCGGGCGGGGGCGTTTCTGCGCAGTTCATTTGAGATGCCGGAGCGCTCGCTCTCGGCGGGGCAACTCGTCCGGTATTTGCAGGGAAATCAGACCGTCGCCTTTGCCACCGTGACGGCGAAGGGGGAGCCGCGCGTCGCGCCAATTGGCTCGCTCTTCTTTCGTGGGCGGTTCTACATCCCGACCGTCGCCACAGCGGCGCGTACGCGGATGATAACGGCCCGCCCGGCGGTCAGCCTGACGCACTTCGCCGGGATTGATCTGGCGATCATCGTGCACGGCAATGCGACAACTATCCCGGCAGATCACGCAGACTTCGCGTCGCTGGAGGCAATGCAGCGGGCGGCGAGCGGTTCGAGCGTGCAGGACTGGGGTGAGGGCGTCTATCTGCGCGTCGAGGCGGACACCCTCGTCACCTTCGCCCGCTATCCGGAGCAGTTCCCGGCGTAGCAGGGGTAGCGCAGGCTTTCCAGCCTGCGCTACCGATAAGAGGTGCGTATGCGGGTGTATCAGGAGTCGGAGAATCCATGGCGGTGCGGGCACTGGAACGGCTCGCCCATCGAGATCGCGCTGACGACGGAGGTGATGACGCGCATCCCGGCAGGCGAGGCGTATCATTATCACGATTTCCACGAGTATTACGTTGTCTTGTATGGCCGCGCGACCTTGTGTATCGAGGGAGAGGATGTGCCGCTGGAGGCGGGGATCGTCGTGATGGTGCAGCCGGGGGAGCGGCACCGCGTCGTCTGGATTGACCCCGACGCGGGCGCCCGGTGGATCGTCATTAAGGAACGGTCCGCGCCGGATGGCAAGATCGTCGTTCCGGAGCCGGATGACGGGCCACCATTCGATGGGTGAACGGTTTCGGCTGCTCGCCGCTGTGCACCTCTTTCTGCTGCGGGATGACGCGGTCCTGCTCTTGCGGCGGTTCAATACCGGCTACGAAGACGGTAACTACAGCGTCATCGCGGGCCATCTCGATGGCGACGAGGACGTGATCGCCGCCGCCATCCGCGAAGCGCACGAGGAGACCGGCATCACCCTCGCGCCGGAAGGCGTGACCGTCGTTGGCGTGATGCACCGGAAAGCCGACGATGAGCGGATAGACTTCTTTCTCGCCGCTTCGCGGTGGACGGGAACAATTCGCAACGCGGAGCCGGAGAAGTGCGACGCATTGACGTGGTTCCCGCGCGATGCGTTGCCGGAGAACATCATTCCTTACGTCCGGCGCGCCCTCGATAATGAGCGGCATGGGCGATGGTTCGATCAGTACGGCTGGCCGGAGCGATCGTAATGAACACGGAGATTGGGGCTAGTGGCACGGGCGATGATGCGGTACTCCTGCTCCAAGCCCTCCGGGATGGGATGACGCTTGCGGGGGAGCCGCGCCACGCTGTTCCCGCATTCCTGATCGCGCATGGCTGCCCGGCGACGGCGCGCCATTGCGCGGCGGTGGCCGACGAAGCGCGACGGATCGCGGCCCTTGTCGGTGCGGACGCTGACGCTGCGGAGCGGGCGGGCTGGTTTCACGATGTCAGCGCCATCGTCCCGACAGCGGGGCGGGTCGCGGCGGCACACACGCTCGGCGTGGACATACTGCCCGAAGAGGCGGCGTTCCCGATGATCCTCCACCAGAAACTTTCCGCCGTCCTCGCGCGGGATCTCTTCGGGGAGCGGAACGACGCCGTACTCAGCGCGATTGGCTGTCACACAACGCTAAAGGTGGCTGCATCCACGCTCGATACCGTTGTCTTCGTCGCGGATAAGGTCGCCTGGGATCAGCCCGGCGTTCCCCCGTATCGTGATGCATTGCTCGCCGCGCTCGCGCCTTCGCTCGATGCGGCGGCCCTTGTTTATCTCGACTACCTCAGGGAACGACGCGCGACGCTCGGTGTCATCCACCCTTGGCTCCAGGCTGCATATCAGGAGCGCTGCGAGCGAAATGTGCGATGATCGGCCCCGGCCGTGACCCAGCAGGAACAGGAGCCGGGTTTGACCCGCTGATGGTGAATGGGTTGCTGGTTGCCGGTGCCAGGCCGCTGCTCGATGCAATCAGCGTATACCCAATGCCCGGCTTGCTCACGGAGAGGCCACTGAAGGTCGCCACACCATGCGTGGCATTCACGGTCGCGGTGCCATCCAAAGCGCCACCGCCGGGATTTGCACCGATGGTGAGGGTGACCGGGCCGGCAAAGTTGAAGCCGAGATTGCCGCTGGCATCCTCCGCTTGCACCACGGGTTGCGTGCCGAGGGGAGTACCCGCCGCCGCGCCGACCGGTTGGGTCGTATAAACGAGTTTTGTCGCGATGTCGTAGAAGAGCCTGCAGGCGCTATTGCCGCACCACGGCGAGAAGGTGACATTTGCCGTCGCGGCATTGCCCGTGCCACCCGCGTTCGCGGCATTCGTCGGGCCGGTTGGCGTCCCCCACCAGTTCTTCGTCACATCAACGGCGACCGACATAGCGTTATTCACACCATCGCGGGCGTTGCCGGTGATGATGTTGAGATGGATCGTCACCGTCGCGGTCGTGATCCCTCCGGCGCGAATCTCGACGCCATCGTGCGTGTTGTTGGTGAAGGTGTTGAGCTGGATGTCAATGTTCTGATCTGACATCCGGACATACCAGCGTTTTCCCGGTGGTGGGGGGGGGGG
>JBPCPB010000129.1:0-8216 GCA_050999735.1 Thermomicrobiales bacterium
GGGGGGGGGTGCCGCGCTCCCGTTTTGGGGGAAGAAAAAGAAAAGGGGGAGGGGGGGCAAGTTGCAGTCCCCCCCCCACCGATACTGAGCGTCATAACCGCCGGGACCGCCAGAACGAGATAACCGACCAGATCGCGAGCAATACCGCGACGCCGATCCCGGCGAAGAAGACGATGCGGAGGGTGGTATCGCCGCCGCCATCGCGGCGCATCGTGATAAAGATGAGCACCAGCGAAAGAAAGATGGTCGCGCTCGCGATTGCCTGGATGAGCCGGTTCGTGATGACATGCAGCGCATGCACCGCCCGCCCGGTTGCGTGCTGTGCCGCGCGCAAGACCAGTTCACCCTGCTCCAACTGCGTGAGGAGATGATCGAGCCGACCGGGGAACTCCATCGCCAGTTCGCCGTATTGGATCGCCGACTGCCGGGCCTGGCGGAACAACCGCTCCGGGGCGAGCAGCCGCGCGATTGCTTCCTGACCGAAGGGCTGAGCGACCGCGAGGATATTAAACGTCGGATCGAGCCGCCGCCCCAGACCCTCGATCATCACGAGCATCTTCACAAGCAATGCAAGGTCGGGCGGCAGGCGCAGGCGATGTCGTCGCACAAGTGCGAGCAAGTCGGTCAGCAATGTCGTCACATCCAGTTCTTCCAGCGTAACGCCGTAATACTGCGCCATTAGCCGCCGGATATCGCGGAGCAAGAGCGCGTGGTTGGTTTGCGCGCCGCCAACGACGCCGAGACGGTAGAGGTAGCGCGCGATCTGATCGGCGTCCTGCCCAACGATGGCGAGCAGGAGAAAGAGGAGATTCGTCCGCATCGCCTCATCAATCGTGCCGACCATTCCGAAATCAATCGCGCCGATCACGCCGCCATCAAGGACGAAGAGGTTGCCGGGGTGGAGGTCGGCATGAAAAAAGCCATCCTCGAAGACCTCCTGGAGGACGATGCGCGCGCTTTGCTCCGCGATCCGGGCCGGGGAGTATCCTGCTCCTTCGAGCGCGGCGATATCATCAATACGCAGGCCGTGCATCCGCTCCATTGTGATGATCTGCGTCGTCGTATACTCCCAGCCGATCGCCGGGACACGGACACTTGGGTTGTCGGCGAAGTTGCGCTGGAAGACCTCAGCGTTCTTCGCCTCGCGCAGGTAATCCAGTTCGTTGCGCAGTGTCCAGGCGAACTCACCCACGAGCGCGGGCACATCAATGCCGGTCCGTTCCTCGATTTTCAGCCGCGTCTCCATTAAGTGCGCGATCCGTGTGGCGATGCGGAGATCGAGCGCGACCTGCTCGCGCACGCCGGGCCGCTGCACCTTGACGACCGCGTCAATCCCGCCGGGCAGCGTGACCGCATGCACCTGGCCGATGGAGGCGGCGGCGAGCGGCACGGGATCGAAGAACGTGAAGAGGGCATCAACGGGGCGTCGCAGTTGCTCCTCGATCCGTTCGGTGATCCGCGATGTCGGCGCGGCAGGGACGGCGTCCTGCAATTTCTGGAGTTCCGCGATGTACGCGGGCGGCAGCAAGTCGGGGCGAGTGCTGAGGATTTGGCCGAGTTTGATGAATGTCGTGCCGAGTTCTTCGAGCGCCTGCCGCAGTTCCGCCGGGCGGCGCACCTCTTCCGCTTCGGGCGCGTCATAGGAATCGCCGCCGAATGGCCAGACGCGCGGCCGGACGGCAAAGCCGAATCCATGCCGTGCAAGGATTTGCAAGACTTCGCGATAGCGCGCTCGTGGCGTTGTTGCTGGCATCCCTACTCCCGCTGGCGACGATCACCCACTGGCCATCATGCGGTGAAATGATCGCCACGGCAAGCAGAATACCCGGTGGCATAGGCTTCAGCCTGTGCGCTTGCGCGCGAGGCAAGGATTCACAGGCTGAAGCCTATACCACCAAATTGGGACGCAGGCTGGAAAGCCTGCGCTACCGTATTATCGGGCGAGCGCGCCCATCGGGTCCCACGCGGGGAGGACAATCGGCTCCTGGTCGAGCGCGGCGCGCAAGTCGGCGGGCAGGTATTCTTTGCGAGCGGCGATCTCGAACATATACTCGTCGTACCACGAGTCGTTCATCGTATAGAAGCCCTTCTGCCCATTCTCCGCGCCCCAGGAGTTCTCGACCCGCCAGCGGCGCGGCGTGCCGTCCACGATATCCACACCGGTGAAGAGCATCGCGTGGGTCATCTGCGTCTCGTGGTAATCGAGGCGCGCGTCCTTCTCCAGCGGGAAGGTCGTATCGTAGAGCGTTCCGTAGTCGAAGAGTTGCTTGTCCCAGATGCCGAGAGTGCGCTGCATCATCTTGCCGACATCGCAGCCGAACCAGACAGGGTCGCCGTCTTCGAGTGTCCGCTTCGTGATCTCTTTCATCAGTGCGATGTCCACATTCAGATAGATCACGCGCTCGCCACCGACGATGTTGCCGAGGTACTGCACGGTAAACGTCCGCCCGACCGGACTGCTCGCGCGCGGATCGTGGACGAGGCAGACGTACTCATCGAGCGGCAGGTCCACGAACTCAGCGGCGAACTGCTGAGGCGTCAACTCATCAGCGCGATGGAAGGCGCCCTCTTTATCCTTCCATTGCCATGTGAACCGCTCCGGCGGCGTGCCGAGATGGATGGAGAGGATACGGTGAACGACCTGCACATATTCCTGCTTGGTCGCGCGCAATGCCTCGACACTCTCACCGGCGGCGTGCATCTCGCGCAGCGCCTTCGCACCCTCGCGCAGTTTGCTGCGGAGGATCGCGTTCATCTTGCGCGTGTTGGACGAACTCTCCGTCTCCGGCATCTGCGCCTTCGGGACGAGGCCGTGTTTCTTGACGAGATTGACGAACATGTTCCACTGCCCGCCATCGCCGAGCGGCCCTTCGAGCAGGAAGGCGACGAGCCGGTCATCCACATCGCGATCCACCGTCTCGATGATCGCCTCGAAAAAGTAGTTGGTGCGCTCCAGTTTGTCCCAGAACATCGTGTAGTTCTGCGAGAACTCGAACTCCTTCGTGTTCATCTTCTTCATCGCGGCGACACGCAGCAGGTTCAGGCCGGCGAACATCCAGCAGCGACCACTCTGCTTCTGGTTTGTCACTGCCCAGTCGTCGAGGAAGGTCGAGAAGGTATGATCGGTCGTCGTGAGGATGCCGCGATTGAGCGTCACATCATCCACCGTGATCTGCGTCACCGCGTTCTGCGCCAGCCGATAGGTCGGGTTTGCGGCGAATGCATCGCCAAAATGGGCGAGCGTTTCGTCTGTCAGTGCGCCCGCGTCCGCGCCATCCGTTGCACTCGGCCGTGTCAGGGTTTGGGCCATTGGTTTGCTCCTTCCTGCGCATCCGCAGGACTCCGTAAGACGGCAATACTCCGTCTTCCAATACGGCCACAGCGTACCACGCACGATCGGCGTGTGAAAGCCGGATGAGCCGCCTATTAAACCTAACCCCCGGCCCCCTTCCATCACTCGGCGTGGGAAGGGGGCAGGGGGTTAGGTCGTCCGAGCATGCTCATGCTCTATCCATCTATACGTACATGGTTCTGCTATACTTGCGGCGATGTGTGATTGCAAAATCACATAGGCGAGACGAAGGAAACTGAACAACATGCTGGACACAAGCACAACGCACTATCTCGATCATGATGAGCGCAATGACGCGCCCGTCCCGATTGCCCATATCGGCCTCGATGCGATCGCGGTGCGGCACGAATCGTTCGCGGAGCCTGGTCGCCCGACCTTCGCAATGCACACACTCGGCTGCAAACTAAACACTGCCGACGCGCAGGCAATCTCCTTTGCCTTACAGGAGCAGGGTTTCGCGGAAGTGTCATTCGATGCGCCTGCCGACCTCTACATCGTCAACACCTGCACCGTCACGCACATCGCGGACAAGAAGGGCCGTCAATACCTCCGCAAGGCGCGACAAACTGGCGGCGCGGACGCCTTCGTCGCCGCCATTGGCTGCTACACGGCGGTCGCGCCGGAAGATGCCGAAGCGATGCCTGAAGTAGATTGCGTGCTCGGCTCGGTGGACAAGGAGCGCGTCGTCGCGGAGGCGGTCGAGCGGTTCGCGGACCGGCTGGCGGCGGTTGGGTTGCGAGACACGCATCTGTACACCCATGCCGCCCATCGCACCCGACGCACGATCAAAATCCAGGAAGGATGCGACGCGAACTGCACCTTCTGCATCGTGCCATTCGCGCGCGGCCGCTCCGTCAGTGTCGCGGCCAATCGCATCTGCCGCGACGTCGCCGAAAGCGCGGCGATGGGCTATCAGGAAGTCGTACTGACCGGCACCTACGTCGGGATGTATCGGGAGGAAAGTCGGCAGTCGGCAGTCGGCAGTCGGCAGTCAGTAGTGAACGAGCGTGGGCATACCCAGTCCTCAGTCCTCAGTCCTCAGTCCTCAGTCCTTCGTCTGCCCGCCCTCTTGCGCCGCATCCTCGATGGCCCGACGCCGCCGCGCATTCGATTGACGAGTGTTGGCCCCGCCGAACTGAAGCCGGAACTGCTCGCCTGCTGGGCGGACGAACGGATGGCACGCCATTTGCACATGCCAATTCAGTCCGGATCGGCCCGCGTGCTCCGGGCGATGCGCCGCCGCTACAACCCCGATCAGTTCCGGCGCGCTGTCGCGTGCGTGCGCGCCGTCATCCCCGATTGTTCGATCACGACCGACGTGATCGTCGGCTTCCCCGGCGAAACGGACGAGGATTTCGCGGACACACTTGCCCTTTGTCGCGAACTGGCGTTCAGCAAGATTCATGCCTTCCCTTACTCCGAGCGCGCGGGCACCGAAGCGGCGGGGATGGCGAATCAGGCGCCGCCGGAAGTGAAAAAGGAGCGGATGGCGCGGTTGCTCGCGCTCTCGCATCAACTCGCCCTTGAGTATCACCGGCGATTCGTCGGGCGGACGATGGACGTGCTCTGGGAAGATCGCGAGCCGGACGGACGATGGAGCGGCCTGACCGATAACTACCTCCGCGTCCTCGCGACGACGGATGACAATGTCCATAACCGCGTGCTGCCAACCCGGCTCGTGCATGCGGAACCGGCATACCTCGACGGTGCAATCGTGGCGGAGGTTCACTAATATGGTAGGGCGCTACACGCACCCGGCGATGGGGCAGATCTGGAGCGAGCGGCACCGGATTGACACAATGGTCCGGGTCGAAATTGCCGTCTGTGAGGCGTGGGCGGAACACGGCGCGATCCCGGCGGAGGCGATGGCAACGATTCGCACCGCCTCCGCCGATCCCGAACGCGTCCGCGAGATCGAGCGCCGCACCGATCACGACACGACGGCCTTCCTCTGGGCGATGGGTGAGACGATTGGCGACGCCGCCCGCTATGTCCACATGGGTCTGACCAGTTCAGATGTCGTGGATACGGCGCTCTCACTCCTGACGGTAGACGCGCTCGACCTGATCCTCGATCAACTGGCGGCCTTCGAGCAGGCGGTGACGAAGCAGGCCGTTACACACAAGATGACGCTGATGATCGGGCGGACGCACGGCGTCCATGCCGAGCCACTGACCTTCGGCTTCGTGCTCGCGATGTGGGTGGACGAAATCCGCCGCCACCGCACGCGGATCGAGGCGGCACGCGCGCAGATGGCGTACGGCAAGATCAGCGGCGCGGTCGGCACGCACGCGCATGTGCCGCCGGAAATCGAGGAACGGGCCTGCGCCATCCTCGGCCTTACCCCCGCCCCGGTCAGCACGCAGATTTTGCAGCGCGACCGCCACGCGCAAGTCATCATGGCCCTGGCCCTGCTCGCGACCTCGCTGGAAAAATTCGCCGTCGAAATTCGCCACCTCCAGCGCACCGAAGTCCACGAAGTCGAGGAGCCATTCGGTAACCGACAGCCGACAGCCGACAGTCGGCAGCAATCGGTCCTCAGTCCTCAGTCCTCAGTCCTCAGTCCTGAAAATGATCTTCCCGTCTCGCTCGGTGCGGCGGTGGGTCAGCAAGGGTCGAGTGCGATGCCCCACAAGCGGAACCCGCACAAAACGGAGCGAATCAGCGGCCTCGCGCGGATCGTCCGGTCCTACAGCATCGCCGCGATGGAGAATGTCCCCCTCTGGCACGAGCGCGACATTTCGAACAGCGCGCCGGAGCGGATCATCTTCCCGGAGTCGTTTACCCTGACCGATTACATGCTCCGTCTCTTCACGCGAATTATGGACGAACTCGTCGTCTTCCCGGAGCGGATGCGCGCCAACCTCGAATCCACGCGCGGCCTTGTCGCCTCACAGCGCGTCCTGCTGGCGCTGACTGAGCGCGGCATGGCGCGGCAGGATGCCTACAAAATCGTCCAGAGCGGCGCGATGGAATCGTGGGCGACGGACGAGCCGCTGCAAAGCATCCTCGGCCGCAACCCGACGGTGGCCGAACTGCTCCCACCGGACGACCTAGCGTCGCTCTTCGACCACGCGTATCACCTGAAGCACATCGAGACCGCCTTTGCCCGCCTCGGCATCGGGAAGGAGTGACATTGGTGGATGCTCTGATGACCACCGACCTCCCTGGCCTGACGCTCTTCCGGCGCGGCAAGGTTCGGGATACCTATCGCCTCGCAGATGATTTGCTCCTCCTTGTGACAACGGATCGCATCTCCGCCTTCGATGTGGTCATGCCGAATGGCATCCCGGATAGAGGCAAGGTATTGACGCGCCTCTCACTCTTCTGGTTCGACCGCATGCGCGATCTCATTCCGAACCACCTCGTCTCGTCCAACGTGAGCGATCTGCCACTGGCGCTCGCTGGACAACGGGATATGCTGGATGGGCGGATCATGATCGGGCGGAGGGCGGAACGGGTTGACATCGAATGCGTCGCGCGCGGCTACCTCGCCGGTTCGGGGTGGGCGGAGTACCGGAAGACGGGCAGCGTCGCAGGATATGATCTCCCCACTGGCCTGACCGAGAGCGAGCAATTACCGCGCCCCCTCTTCACGCCCGCGATCAAGAACGACACCGGGCACGACGAGAACATCACGCCCGCACAACTTGTGGAGATCGTCGGTGCGGATTTAGCGCGCGAACTGGAGCGGAAAACGTTGACACTCTACGCCGAGGCGAGCGTCTACGCTGCCGCGCGCGGGATCATCCTCGCGGACACGAAGTTCGAGTTCGGCTCTATAGATGGTCGGCTCGCGCTGATTGACGAACTGTTGACGCCGGATTCATCCCGCTTCTGGGATGTGGAGGCGTATGAACCGGGCCACCCGCAGGCGAGCATGGACAAGCAGCCCCTCCGCGACTGGCTGGAAGCATCCGGTTGGAACAAGCAGCCGCCCGCGCCCGCGCTGCCGCCCGGCGTGGTGGACGCGACGCGGGCGCGCTATCTGACCGCATACGAGCGGCTGACCGGTACGCCGCTGGAGACGCAATGAAGCTCGGCGCGTCATACTTTCAATTGCCCTTCGCGTTCGCCACGCGTAGTGCGGCGGTGACGGGTCTTCCCTTCGAGGACGCGCTGCTTCGGTACACACCGTATTACAACGAATTACAACAACCGGAGCGGGACTTTGACGTTGCGCGGCCGCACGAGTGGGATTTCGACCCCGCGCATCCGCGATGGCAAGCGTTCCTTGCCGCCATACAAGGCGGCGCCGATCCCGCGGAATACGTCTATCTGCGGACGCTTCCTCCACCGTTGCCACCCTCGATGGATGACTGCTCGTGCTTCAACTTCGAGTATGAAGTGGAGACCAGGGCAATACGGATGCACTTTGCCAACAACGCGCCGAACGGTGCGGCGCTCCGTCGGGAACAGATCCCGTCTCGACGCCGCGACCTGCATGATCTCTTTACGGAGATCGCGCAGCGGTACCCGGAGGCGGAGCGTGTGCGTGGCGCATCGTGGCTGTACAATCTTCCCGCATATCGTCGGCTTTTCCCGCCGGAGTATGTCGCGAACATTCACCCGCTCGGCTCTATGTGGCAGTTCGTTGCGTTGTGGGGTCAATTTCTCAACCACTGCGGCGAGGTCAAAGCCGATATGGCACAAACGTTTCTGTCTTGCCTCGCCACGAAAACGACGCTCGATGGTCTCGCCTCCTGTTTTCCGTACCAGGTGCTCACAACGACCTGCGGCATTGATTTTTTCTATCGCCTCTACGGCGTTCGTATCTCCCCCTCTCCGTTGCTGACAAGCAAGGGAGAGGGGGTCGGGGGGTGAGGTCTGTATACGCTCCGGTCACTTCGGCATCGCTTCGTAC